>CAYZJZ010000138.1:0-3310 GCA_964478905.1 uncultured Eubacteriales bacterium | reverse complement strand
GTGCTAGAATTTACAAAGTAATTTTTGGCAATGGAGAAGAAGGATTATTAAATGTTGTAATTGGTTCAAATGGATTTATAGTTACAGCATATCCTGTAACCTAAATGGAGGAATGAAAAATGGAAAAAATAAGATTTTCCTTTGAATGGAAACAAGACCCAGCTTTGGTTGAATATGATAATGGCACTTTATCCCAGGAATTCCCCAAAAAGTACAGAAAGAATGAGAAACTTGTAAAACTGATGAATGAAATTTCTCAAGAATATGACAATTTATTTATTGACAATTCATATGAATTTACGTTCGTTGGTTTTAAAGACGAAGAAAGCTGGCTAAAGTTTAAAACTAAAGTAGACGGTTTTATAGAGCTTTTAAAGAAAGAAGTAGAACCTGAATACGAAGTTGATACCAGCGATTGGAATTTAGACTGTAAAAATTTAACGTTACTAAAAGGCGAAGAAGTTTAATTAACTCGAAAGCTCGGTACAGAAAATGTATCGAGCTTTCGAGTTAAAAGATTATACTTTTTAGTTGACTTTACATAAAGTGTGTAGTATAATGAAAAAGTTCGATAAAAATGAACTAGGCAATATGTAATTACATATGCCAAAAATCCAATTAAATTTATTTTAAAGGAGAACAGCTATGAAAAAAATCGTATCACTTATTCTAACTATCGTAATGGTACTAGGTTGTGTACCGGTTACAGTTTTTTCGGCAGATTTAGAAGGTTTAATGCCGGAAATTGTTTACAAAGATAACGATGATTATCTTTTTGTAGATGGAAAGCGTGTAGATTTGGAAGGAGAAATATTTGATTACAGGCATCCCCAAAAGAACTATATTAATACATATGTACCGGTTAAATTTTTTATAGAACTTGCCGGTGGAGAACTTACTTCTTGGGAACATACAAGCAAAATAGCAAAGTTTACTATTAGCGGAACAAATATTGAAATTGATTATAAAAATAGTACATACAGTATTGATGGCGTAAAAGATAGTCTTATGTTTGAACCCATCATAAAAAATGATGTACTATATTTATCTCAAACTGATTTGTTTGTAAAAATATTTAATGTTTATTGGGGTAATTTATTGCATAACGACAATGGGTATATGCACATATATGACTATGATATACCATGGGAAGATTATAATAATGATATAGAGCATAATTTAATTGACTCCTTATACAACTCTAAAAATCCATCAGAGTATACAACTGAAATAACATCCAGCACATTATATGTCTCAGACGGAACGCATCTATACCACCGAGTTTCAGACACAACTTCTTCACTAGGCTATACAGATAACTATGTATATACTTTAAGAACATTATATGATGAATTATGGATTAATGATGAAGAACAATTTATATCTAAAGGGGATTATCTGTACGATACAAACAATAAGCCTCAGTATGCAAGTATATCTATACTAAAAGCATGTGATACTCGTATTGGTGAACTAAAAAATTATGTTGAAAAAAGCATAATTAAAGCGTATAGTAATCTTGAGATTACCGAAGACTACAAAAATCTGATACTGACCAATGAAGTAAATAACGTAATAAACGAATACTTCGACGTAAAGAGAGCTAAGAAAAAATTTAGCGAAGTAAGTGAACAAAGGAGCACTTACGAACTCAAAACAGGTTCAACCGGAGAAAAAGTAACTAAAATTCAACAAAAACTTTATGAGTTAGGCTTTTCCGACCAATTAGTTACCGGAGAATATGGAAATATTACAATTTGTAATGTGGCATATTTTCAAGCAATAAACGGTTTAGACGTTACAGGTTGGGTAGATAGTGAAACTTACACCAAAATCTTAGGAACAGATGAAACCATAGTTAACGTAGAAGACACAACACCATACGCATATCCTACAAATTTACAAGAAGGTATGGAAGTAATAAAAGGAAGCTATACCGTAAACGTAGTAGGAAACGAACATTGCGACGGAATAAGGCTTAATATGTACAGTACAACAATGTTTAATGACGGATTATCCGAATGGTATAACTTTGACGGAAATGATGTTAGTGCGACATTTGACTGTACAGACGTAGGTTATTACACATTAATGGTAGAAACTCGAAATGACACAACCGGAGAAACAGCTCAATACGCGCTAGACTTTAACGTAGTAGATACAACAACCGGAACAGACCTACTAGCATATTTTATGCTTGGAATATGGGATGGAGTAGTAGATACAGGAAAAGGTCTGTGGAGTACAGTTGCACATCCGATAAAGTCAGCAAAAGATTTAGGAAGCGGAATATCTTTCTTAGCCAAAGCATTAACCCCTTGGGGTGGAGAAGAAAGACAAGCGATACTAGACCTTTGGGTAACATTAAGCTATGATATAGTAGATGGAGTAGTAGCCCGAGAAGCAAAAGAAACAGCAAGGTCGTTGGGAAAATTCACAGCGGAAATCTTAATAGCAGTGGCCTTGGAAAAAGGAGCAAGCAAAGCGGTAGAAGCAATAAAAGATTCGGCAAAAACCGGAAAACTTAGCAAAGTCGGAAAGGCTTGGGTTAAGGCAAAGGATAAAGTAGACGATTTTGTAGTGGAACTGGTGGCATCTTCAAAGATATTAAATCAATTTGATGATGTGGTTACATACATAAAAAAGCACGGCAAATTACCCGATAATTATATTACTAAAAAAGAAGCAAGAAAACTTGGTTGGAAGTCGGAAAAGGGGAATTTAGCTGATGTATTACCCGGTAAGAGTATTGGCGGAGATGTGTATAAGAATGCTGAGGGAAAATTACCTAGTTTACCTGGTAGAGTTTGGTATGAAGCGGACATTAACTATACTTCAGGGTATAGGGGAAAAGAAAGACTATATTATTCAAATGACGGACTGTTTTATAAAACTTTGGATCACACCGAAACGGTAATAAAGATAGGAGATTAAGATTATGGAAAAAATTATATTGGACGGCACAAAATTTGTGGATATTGATACAACCCATAAAATTTTAAAAGAAGTATTTGAATTTCCGGATTATTATGGAAAAAATCTTGATGCCTTTTGGGATTGCATAACGGACTGGTATATCGGAGAAAAGGCTCAAATAATATGGGAAAATTTTAATATAAGTAAGAATAATCTTGGAGAAAAAGCAGACATTTTATTAGAACTTTTTCAAGAGGCAGCGGAAGAATACGGAGATTTTACAATTGAGGTAATTCCATAAGGCAAACTATTTAGAGGAGAGTCAACTTGGCTTTCCTCTTTTTTGTATGACGGGCATATCAATGCTCTGTGGTGAAAGTCCACTGAGGTGTAG
>CAYZJZ010000137.1:0-3319 GCA_964478905.1 uncultured Eubacteriales bacterium | reverse complement strand
GAAGATAAGTATTTGCAAGATATATTACATAAACTTGAATTAGAAGAAACAAGTATTGTCGAAAAAATAGAATTAGCAACAAAGTTAAGTGAAAGCAGGAAGAAAAGAAGGAAAAATAAAGATATAGTTGAAACTACCGGAGCTATAAAAGAGTGGATTAACGAAAATAAAAAGAGTATAAATTCGTTGAAACAATTATTGGGGAAGGTAAGAAAGATTGAAGAATATCACGAGAATAGAACTTACACACCTAAAATTCTAAACTGAGGAGGTAAAATAAAATGATAGTTATAACAAGACATTCAGATACAATAAGATTGTTAAAAGAAAAAGGGATTATAACAGACGATGATACAATATTGGATCATGTGGATGATGTAGAACAAATAAGAGGAAAAGTGGTATTAGGAACATTGCCAATAGATTTAGCTTCTTATTGCAAAAGGATTTTATTTATTAAATGGAATATACCTTTAGAAGCAAGAGGGAGAGAATGGACTTATGAAGAAACGAAAGAGTATTACAATGGTATAACGGAATATAAAGTTATATGTTGTTATTAGGAGGTACAAAGATGATTACAATAGAGGAAGCCAAAAAAGAATTAAAAGCATACATATTTGATTTGGAATATTTAGAAGCTCGACAAGAAGATTCTGAAAGAATAAGAGCCTTAATAGAAGGTGTAACAAAAAGATTGACTGGTTTGCCAGGTGGAAAAGGTGCTAATTTAGATAAAGATGCACTTGCAGAAGGAATTGACAGACTTGACGAGATAAAAAAGGATTCTGATAAAAAAATAATCGAATTGTTAGTGAAAAAATTTGTGGTTGAAAGTAAGATTGAAAGATTAGAACAGCCATATAAAGTAATTTTGTTTTCTAAATATATAAGTGGTAACGAATTGACAGAAATTAGTAAAAAGATAGGTTATGGATATAAATATGTTTGTGATTTACATGGCCAGGCACTAAAAAAATATGCAGAATTATAAAAGTTCAGGACTTTTCCGGTAGAATACGATTTTTATATATGTTATATTATATGTGAGTTACAAAAGATAAAACTCCTCCTTGGAGAATAATTAAATACACCGAAAGGGCTTATGCTAATATGCGTAGGCTCTTTTTGTTATATGGAAGATTGACAGAGAAGCGAATGCAACCGGTAGAACGATAGTTCCAAAGGTGCAAGTCCTTTATCTTCCGCCATAAAGCGAGTTGATTCTAATGAAAAAACAAAAATTTGATTTTGAATTTTGTATGAAACAAAAAGAATGCAGGAGCTGTAAAAACAAGAGAAGTTGTGATGAAAGCGAAGAAATCAGAAACAACACAAAAAAAGAGTGCAGAAAAGGATTGAAAGGGAAACGAGGTGATACAAGATATGGGAGAAAATAAAGTAGGTAGACCAAAAAAATATTCAACAGTTGAGGAAATGGAGCAAATTATAGAAGATTATTTTAATTTTTGCAATAAAAAACATTTGCCATATACAGTATCAGGACTTGCATTAGCTTTAGATATGACGAGAGAAACCTTGTTAAGATATGAAGAACAAAATGAATTTTCTGACACGATAAAAAGAGCAAAGCAAAGAGTTGAAGGATATGTGGAAATGTGCTTGTTTAAGGGTGGGGGAATTGCAACAGGAGTTATTTTCGATCTAAAAAACAATTTCGGCTGGAAAGATAGGCAAGAAATTGAGCATAGTGGAAGTATTAAGTTAGAAGATATAATTGCAGGTGAGCAAAAATGAGTTATACTGCTGATTATTTAATTCAATTCCGTAAGGAAATGTGGAATAAATACAAAAGTTTAACGAAGGATGCTGATTTAAGAGAAGGAATTGCTTCTGAAATTATGGAAGATGCAGAGCTACTTGCAGAAATAAGACAAAATCCTGAAAAGTTAATTGAAATGATGTTTGTAATAGTTGATAAGGATAAGAAGACAAATCCATTTTTTCTAAACGATGTGCAATTAGACTTTGTAAAGGTATTAAAAAAAGCAATAGAAGATTACAAGGCCGGAAGAATTAACGATATTTCTATTCTTGTGTTAAAAGGCAGACAACAAGGATTTACAAGTTTTATTACAGCTTATCAATTAGCTTGCACTATTACTAATATGAATTTTGAAGGTTATACAATAGCTGATATTGCAGAGAATGCAGAGAGTATTTTCGAAAATAAAGCAAAGTTTCCTCATTCTCAACTTCCAAAAGTATTAAAACCTACAGAAAAGTTTAATAATAAAAGGCAGTTAAGATTTGACAAGTTAAATAGTTCTTGGGGTGTTGATACAGCTACAAAGAATATGGGAAGATCTAAAACAATAAATTTTTTACATGCTTCAGAATGTGCTTTTTGGACTTGTGGAATAGCAATAACGCAGGCTTCACTTGGTGAAGCATTAACAAAATCAGCTATAAAAATATATGAAAGCACAGCAAATGGCTTTAATGATTATAGAGATATGTGGGTAAGTGGTAAATATATAAATTGTTTTTATGCTTGGTGGAGAACACAAGAATATCGCTTGAATTTTGAATCACCATCAAAGAAGAAAGAGTTTGAAAAAAATATAGTTAATAATAGCAGTTGGATTTGGGAACGCATAAGATGGCTAAAAAACAATAAAAAACTTGATGCCGAACAACTGTATTGGTATTTATGCAAGTATGAAAAATATATAGATAAAGATTTAATAAAACAAGAATATCCATGCACACCTGAAGAAGCATTTATAGCATCAGGTCAATGTGTGTTTGATAAAGATAATCTTATAAAGAGAATTGATGAAGTTAAAGAACCTATAAAAGTAGGTTCATTTTTGTATGATTATGATGGATTAGAAATAACTAAAATTAGATGGCAAGATGATCCGAATGGACCAATTAGAATATATAAAGAAGTAGAAGTAGGAAAACCTTATGTAATAGGTGGAGATACTGCAGGAGAAGGTTCAGATAATTTTACCGGTCATGCTTTAGATAATATAACTGGAGAACAGGTTGCAGTTCTTGAAAATAAGTTTGATGAAGATATATATGCAAGACAAATGTATTGTTTAGGAATTTATTATAATACAGCACTTATTGCTATAGAATCTAACTTCTCAACATTTCCTAACCAGGAATTACAAAGATTACACTATCCTAAATTGTTTGTAAGACAGACAATGGATACATACACACATAAATACAAAGATTCTTTTGGTTTTAAAACAACTTCAGCAACAAGGCCTGTACTAATAGCAGTATTGACAGAAATAATAAGGGAAACCCCTGAATTGATTCAAGATAAAGAAACATTGAA
>CAYZJZ010000136.1:0-3346 GCA_964478905.1 uncultured Eubacteriales bacterium | reverse complement strand
TTCATATACTAATTAATAAAGGAAGGTGAAAGATATGACACTCGAAGGAAAAAACATAGGACTGGGAATTACCGGGTCATTTTGTAATTTTTCAAAAGTACCTGATATAATACTCTCTCTCCAAAAAGTAGGAGCAAACGTAGTTCCTATCCTCTCATCCCATGTCCAAGTATACGATACACGTTTTAACAACGCAACAGAATTTCAAGAAAACATAAAAGAACTAACTAAAAACGATCCTGTTTTAACAATAGTAGATGCAGAACCTGTTGGTCCCAAAAATATGATAGACTTAATGCTAATAGCTCCATGCACAGGAAATACTGTCGCAAAGCTTACCTACTCAATAATAGACGATACCATACTTATGGCTACAAAGTCACATCTTAGGAACAATAAACCGGTAGTACTGGGAATTTCAACAAATGACGCTTTAGGACTAAGTGCAAAAAACATAGGGATATTGCTCGCAACAAAAAATTTCTATTTCGTACCATTCGGCCAAGATGCACCACTCGCAAAACCAAACTCACTCACATTTGATGCAGAAAAAATAGTCCCTACAATAGAAATGGCACTAGAAGGAAAGCAGATTCAGCCAATCTTAAAATAAATTATATTTAGTTGAAAAGGAGCTGTAAAAAATCAGCTCCCTTTAGTATTATTACCCCGCTTTTTCCAGCATATTCTCAATAAATATCCCATACCCTCTCGTCGGATCATTTATTAAAACGTGCGTCACCGCACCGATAATCTTGCCATTTTGAATAATAGGACTTCCACTCATTCCTTGTACTATTCCGCCAGTTTCCTCCAAAAGTCTTTTATCCGTAACTCTTATTACCATATCTTTCCTATCAACTTCATTATTATAATTCGCCTTCTCAATTTTAATACTATACTCCCTTAATTCGTTTCCGGAAACTGTGCATAAAATTTTTGCATCACCTATCATAACCTCATTTCTAAGAGCAACTTCATACTGATTACTACTTATATCAATATTGCTCTCCAAATACCCAAAAACACCTCTATTCGTATTCTCCACAATAGTACCGTAAACTTTTCCTTCTCTCATAGCCCCTCTAATTTCTCCTGGAGTTCCTTTTTTACCTTTATTAACAGACAAAACAACCGCATCATATGCCTTTCCGCCATTAATTTTAAGCAAATTATTTTCATCAATATCGTTTATGCCATGACCCAAGGCTCCAAATTCCCCTGTTTCAGGATTAATATAAGTAACTGTGCCAACCCCAGACGTAACATTTTTAACCCAAATTCCAAGTTTATATCTTCCATCATTTCTATCAACTTTCGCATAAAAATCTTCAGTAAACTTAGCATTATTTCTCATAATCTCAAGTGTTATTTTATCCTCTTTTTTAGACTGTATCTCATTTATAAATTGGTCTACACTCTCTATTCCTTTGCCGTTTATACTCAAAATCATATCGCCTCTTTGAATATTTTTTCCTTCATACGGCTTGGCCTTTAAATAATCCCGTCCTGTAAAGCTTTCAAAAGAAACAACAGTAAGCCCCGGAGTATTAAGCTTTATCCCAATAACATTTCCACCGGCAATAACGGTATTTGCAGAAATGACGTTTACATCAACGGTTTTAAGGGGTATAACTCCAAACAAAGAAAGTTTTACATTTTCTTTCCCTACATTCGACGAAACAAGTTTATTATTAACCGCCTTTACACTGCACTTTGCATCCAAAGATAAAGTAACAAAATTATGAAATGGGTAAGACATTTCCTTACCTTCAATTAAAGTAATCTTATCCGGAATCGCAGAGTAAATCGTAATATATAAGTACAAAAGCATTAAAACACTAACAACAAATATCCTCAGGATTTTATTTCCTTTCAAATTTACCTTCAATTTAATCTGCCCCCTAAATAAAAAACTCTTCCGGATTATTATCTCCAAAAGAGTTTATATTTAGTCAGCCATTAAATATTATTTCCTGCCAAAAATGCCGTAGAAAACGCAATTTGCAAATTAAATCCACCGGTATATGCATCAACATCAATAACTTCACCACAAAAGTACAAACCACTAACAATTTTAGACTCCATAGTCGAAGGATTAATTTCATTTGTACAAATACCACCGGAAGTAACAATAGCCTCATCAATAGGCCTTAACTCATTTATTTCAAATTCTAATTTTTTTAAAACCTCAACAATTCTTCTTCTTTCTTCAGCTGTTATTACATTTACTTTTTTTCTTTCATCAACCTTAGAAGCCGAAATAATAACAGGAATTAATTTCTCAGGAAGCAAATCAAATAACGCATTTTTCAGTTCTTTATTTATATATTTTTGGAAATCTCTTTGTACTCTTAAATCAAGCTTCTTTAAATCAAGTGCAGGTTTTAAATCAATTTTAGCTTTTATTCCTTCAACTCGTCTGTTCTCATCCATATACTTATGTAAAACTCTGCTACCACTAAGTACAATCGGTCCGGAAACGCCAAAATGCGTAAACAACATTTCTCCAAATTCAGAATATATCTCTCTTCCTTTAGGATCAAATAAACTAAATTGAACATTTTTAAGCGATAATCCTTGAAGTCCGGAAATTTGATCAGAATATGAAACAAGTCCAACTAACGACGGCTTTGGAGTTATTATTTTATGACCAAGCTTTTTAGCAATTTCATATCCATCACCCGTAGAACCGGTCGCAGGATAGCTTTTCCCACCTGTAGCAAAAATGACTTTATCACATTTTATAATTTCTCCGTTATTTAATTTAACTCCACAAACTTTATTATCTTGAGTTAAGATCTCTTTTACAACAGTATTATAACGAATTTTTACGTTGTTATTAGTAGCAAATTTATTTAGCGCATTAACAACATCTTTAGCAGAATCAGACACAGGGAATATTCTTCCTCCACGTTCAACTTTAGTTTCCACTCCAAGCTTATTAAAAAAACTAATAGTATCTTCGTTAGTAAATGAATAAAGAGCACTATATAAAAATCTTCCGTTCCCCGGAATATTTTCAATAAACTCACTAATATCGGCATTATTCGTAATATTACATCTTCCTTTTCCAGTAATAGCAAGCTTTCGCCCTACTCTATCATTTTTTTCTAAAATTAAAACCTCAGCATTTTTCCCGGCAACTCCCCCAGCCATAAGACCGGATGCACCGCCACCAATAACAACTACTTTTTTCATTAAATTTCTCCTTTAATTTCTACATTCACTACTAATTCTATCATATATTTAATTCCATTTCAATTCTTGTTACTATTCCGATTTATTGTTTGGTGTAGGTTTGTCAAACATATGTCACACTTGTGCATAAATAAATACTTTGAAA
>CAYZJZ010000135.1:0-3388 GCA_964478905.1 uncultured Eubacteriales bacterium | reverse complement strand
ATAATCGAGTAACCCATTAAAAAAGCATAGAATATACCAAGAGTCACAGAAATATTGGGAATACTTGTTATAAATGATAGTTTTTCCATCGCAAGTCCACCTACACCATTTATTGTTCCTTCTATTAAGGATATCTCAGATACAAAAGTGTTTTGCAGGCTTATTGAAAGCTTGTACAGTTCTACAGGTAAAACACTAAATAAGCTAACAGCGAAAAAGCCTTTTATTATGTTTAATGCAACATCTTTTATATTACCTCGCCCAAATTGATACTCAATTGCACACTCAAAAACAGCTACTATAACTCCTACAAGAAACAACGCCCACGCCAAATATGAAAAAAAGAGCACTATCGCTCTTACCCAATTCATATCAAATATTTCTGCACCCATATTTCCGAGATTTGTAAAAAATTCTCCTAAAAATCCAACTAATTTAGCAAAAATCCAATCTGTTATCTGCTCTAATATTGAACTTGCTGTAAAATCTCATATAAACATCTTCAACACCTACCTTTATTACATTTGAAGTGTTTGCTCTTGTTCCTCTATTTCTTCTTTTTGAAAACACTTTATATATTCTTTTATTTCTCTATTAAATGCATCATAATCGCTTGCTGTCGGCTTATATACATACCACTCTATCTTTCCGTTACATTCCCAAATATGTGGTAGAATACCTTCACTGAAATTAGAATGATTTGTATTTTTCCTTCCAAACAAATCCTTAAATTTTATAACTTCGCTATCTACAACTCCTTCAGTTCGATTTAGTATTTTTATTCTTAAAGCCTCATAATAATCAGCATATCCTAAAGTTACAAATTCTAATTTTGCCTTTATGTCTTTATCAATTGTTCCCAAACAACTTCTTCCCACAAAACTGACATTTTCAAATATTTTTCCTCTTTCTAATATTTTTCTATATTCTTCTTCAAAAAAATTCATTGCTACCACCTCACATTTTCCTCTACATCCCTATAATTGTCCATAAATATAACGGTGCTGTCAGCATAAAAACTAAGCAAGCAAATAATATTGCCGGACCTGTCCATTCAAACTGCCCATGTTTTCTATAGTCAAAATACGCCATACCCAATTTGATGAAAAAAAAGACTGCTAATATGCAGTCGATTATTGGGAATACAACATTATTCACTACTGTTTTTATTTGAGAAGAAGCATCCTTCCATGTATTTTCTATTGCACCAGCTACATCTCCTGTTCCTGTTGCAAATACCATACTGAACATCAATACCATTATAATAAGAATTAACATTACTCTTTTCATATCATCATCTCCATTACTCTACATTTGCATTTCTGCACACTGACTGTTCACTTCCTCATTTGCTTCCTTTTCCTGCAATTTCAATATGTACGCTTGCTCAATTTTTTCAGATAGTTCTTGTCTAAATTCCTTATTTAACGGAAAGCAAATGTCTTTATATTCTCCACTTTTCATTTTTACTGATGGCATTGCTAAGAAAAATCCATTCTCCCCCTCTACAAGCCTTATGTTAGTTACAGCAAAACACTTATTAAAGTTAACGGAAGCTATTGCCTTTATTTTTCCACTTTCTAAAATCCTATTTATGCGTACTTCCATTTGCTCTGTATGATCACTTTCAGATATTTGAACATTATTTTCTTCTTTTTTCTGTTTGCTTATTTTTTGATTACTCATATTTTTCCTCTTTTCTTTAATTTAATATTTTTTCTTCTTGTAAAGCTAAACTTATTTTTTTTATTAACTCTAATTTCTTTTCTCTGTCCATAAATTTTATAGAGGCATTTATAAACGACTCCATTACTTCCGGTGACTGGTTGCCAACTTCTATAAGCTCGACTTTACACACGCTTATTATTCCATTGTTTGTTGTTAGTTTAACAATATCTCCACATTCAATATCTGAAAGAATTCTAAAGCCTTTAGGTAGATATACTCTCCCTCTACTATCAACCACTTTATATTCAGATTTATCTGCCATCACTATTCTCCTTTCAAAATTGTTTCAACTTTTTCTCTTTCAATTCCAAGTCTTTCACATATTTCAAAAATTTGCTCTGGTATTCCTAAATTTTCTCTTAATATAATCTGTTTATTTTCGCAAATAATCTCTATATCTTCACTATTTTCTATTCCGGCACATTCTAATAATTCTTCTGGTACTTCGAACTCTACCTTGTTATCTTCTATTAAAACATTTTCCATATTTTCTAATCGCTTTGGAGTTATAACGAAATTGTATTCCACATTTTCAATACCGTCTGCAGGAGTTAAGTAAGTAAACCAAACCCTTTCTCCAACCTTAAATCCCATATTTTCAACCATATTTTTATTTATAATTATTTTTCCTTCATTATTAACAATTGTAGAAATTTCTACGATTTTCATTATTTGTTTATTATCCATTATTTTTCTCCCTTCTAAAATTCATATTTTTCTTCTGACGGAAGTATTGTTATTTGCTCCGGCAGATTTTTTCTTTCATTCATATCATAGTTAGTTATTAACACTTCAGGATACTCAGCAGTATTATCATATCTTAAAGCTAAGCTATTAACTCTTGTTACAGCCTCAACATTGTATCCGGAATAAAGTTCCCTTATATACTCACAATCGTTATATGAAACCATCCATTTTCCTAAACTATTTGCAAGCGTGTTTCTTAACCTTTCATGATCAGCTTTTGCAAACTTTACTTCATAATGTCCTTCTGTTTCAAAATATGGTGGATCACAATAAAAAAAAGCATCAACTCTATCATATTGATGAATTAACGCTTCAAAATCTTTATTTTCAATTACTGTATTACTTAATCTTCTTGATGCTTCCCATATTAAATAAAATGTTTTTCTTATATCAAATGGATTGCCACCAAACGACGATGCCCCACTGCCATAACTATATCTAATTAACTTAAAAAAATTTACTGCTCTTTTTACATCTGTACGCTCTGCATTTTCAATAAGTAGTGGTTTTAATTCCTCATACTCCAAGTCACTCAAATAATACTCTGCTAATTGTAATTCTTCTTGTAAGTGTTCTTTTGTAAATTCTTTTTTATTTACAAAATCTTTTATTTCATTAAATTCATCCCTCGAATTGAGGGGCAAAAAGCCAAGATGTCTGATAAATTCACAAGGTGAATGTTTTACACAATAAAACATATTAGCCAGATTCGAATTAAAATCATTATAAACTTCCATAATTCTCTTATCTACTCGTTTTCCAAAAAGTACCCAACCTCCACCACCAAATACTTCTATATACCTTCCATACTTCTTAGGCATTCGTTCGTAAATAATATTTCTTAGAGCCTTTTTCCCACCTACCCAACTTATAATGCTGTTCATTTTTTCACCCCCAATCACAAAAAGAAGCA
>CAYZJZ010000134.1:0-3426 GCA_964478905.1 uncultured Eubacteriales bacterium | reverse complement strand
CTCCGCTACGGACTTTCACCGATTAACTAATCGACATGCCTGTCGCACAACAAAAGTGGCTGTAAAAAACTTATAAATGAGTTTTTACAGCCATCTATGTTTGACTTTAATTGCTCTTTAATTTCACAACACATATTTCCGGATTATTAAATAATCTCAAATTTATTTTCGTATATCCAAGGCCACGACTAACTATTAATTTCGAATCATTAATTTCATACTCTCCACCACTATATTTAGGAAATAATTTTCTTTCTGGAGATAAAACCCCACCAATAAAAGGAATTCTAGCAATTCCACCATGAACATGACCTGAAAATACCAAATCAGCGCCCCACTTTTCATAAGTCTCAAAATACAAAGGATTATGCGCTAATAATATATTAAAGAAATTACTGTCTGAACTACGAACTGCATTTTCCATATTCTTTTTTTCATATGAATATGTCTTTTTACTTTTAAAATAATTATTATAATAAACAAGTTCTTGCTTCAACCCGGTAATTTGAATACTCTCGTTATCTTTTGTTATAAATTCCTTTTGATTATTTATTACATTTACACCATATTCCTTTAATTTTCCTATGATTAAAGCCTGTTTTTCAAGACTAAGTCTTTGCTCGTGGTTACCGAAAATATAATAAATAGGGTATTTACCGTCAAGCTCATTTACCAATGAAAAGAAATTATTAAAGCCTTTACTGTTTGAACTTACCATATCTCCTGTCATAACAATTATATCCGGATTTTGTTTCTCTATTATCTTTACAAGCTTTTTATTGTTACTATTAAACCGTCTATTGTGTAAATCAGAAAGCTGAAGAATTTTAAATCCGTCAAACGCCTTAGGTAATTTAGTAGATTCCATCTCATATTCAGATACATCAATCTTAAATAAACTTATTACATAAGAAACGAACATAGCCCAAAAAACTACGTTAAAAAACATAAGTACACAAAATACAATTCTTCTCTTAAGTAATTCCGAATCCATTAAAACCTCCTAATTATTATCGTATAAAGCTCTGGCATTTCTCGGCAATGTACGAACATGTCTTAAAAACGCATATACATTTTTATCATCTTCCGCATTATACTCATAATCAAGTTTTTCAGCCACAACACTCGCCGCACGTCTAAATAAATCAATCATTATAAAAAGCGAATCCCAACATCTCTCACTGTCAGACATATCAAAGCTTCTCATAAGCTTATCAAACATCTCTTTAGGTAAATAGTTTTCTATATACTTATCACATTTACCGGTAGTAACTTCAAAGTTATTTTCAATTCCTACCTTCCATCTTAACATTTTAAGTAATTCTTTTCTTATATTTACCTCTATATGATAAGTCGCATAAAGTAACTCTTTTCTCCAAAGTCCTTTTGCAACATATGTGCAAATCCACCAAAATTCATTACAACAATCGTTATACTCTTTCTCCGTAGGCTTTCTTATCCAGTAATCCTTATCAGATGCTTCAGGTATTTTAGGTAATTTATTATCTTTATCCAAAAGAATTTGGGTAAGTGAATCAGACTTTAAATACTCATTTCGTTTATCATACGACAAAACAGTCAAATCTATTCTATTTCCGTCTACAAATTGCATTAAATATGTAATCTCCTTTTTTTCTTCAACCTCTTTCATATTGTCGCCCATTTGAGAAGGAACCTGCATAATTAATCTTCTGCCAAAAACATTAAGCCATGCAGACGTTGCAACAAAACTTTCAAAATCGTCAACTAAAAATACGATGTCATAGTCTTGGAAAAAATCTTTAGGCGCTTTAGGATTAACTCTAGAGCCATTCATACATACAGCTCTTACACGCGCATCTTTTTTTGCGACATCAAGAATTAAAGACATAACCGATTCTTCCGATCTGGTAACCGCTTTCGTCTTTGTATGTAAATCTTTCTTTAAGTAAGTCATATCCACACATTTTACACCATTGTCTATAATCGGCTCATCATAATTATCTAAGAAAAAGTTAGATACTGTATGTGAATATTCAAAACCGAACTTCTCATAAAATGTAGGAGACGATGTACCTACTAACATCGTATTAAAAGAATTTTTGTAATATTGAAATAAATGTTGAAGCATCTGTTTCCCGAAACCGCTCCCCTGATACTCTTTTTTAGTAGCTAAATTTTTCAGTTCACAAACGTTATCCGAAATCTTTACAATAACAGCCTCACAAACTGCTTCTCCATTCACACTCAAAACAAACATTTCGCCTTTATTTAGATATGAATTAATCATTTTTTTAGACGGATCTGCAAGTAATAGCAAATCCATATAGTCATTTTTGTTCAATGTAACTTTTTTTATATTAATTAACATTTTTAACACCTCTGTAAGTTTCTACATTTAATTAGTTTGTCTATTGGTATTCTATATTAATTTTTAAATAAAGTAAAGGTGATTTTTAGATAGAGAATATAACTTTTTAATAAAACAAAAAAGTCAAGTCTTTTATTTCAAAAAAAATTAGCGTAGAATAAATTTTGTTGGAGGTATGAATATGAAATTATTTGATTATAATTCAAACTTGGAAACCACACGTATAATGCTGGAAAATGGAATTAAAAATGCTAAAACTTCTGTTGATGAACAAGAAGTTTATTTAAACGCCTACAACATAGTAAACGATTTTGTAAATGAACTGACATCCTCTCCGTTATCTCTTGGTCAAAGAATACCTACTTTATACAATATAGTGAATTCAAAAGTTACTCAAAAAATTTTATCATATATTTCGAGAAATAAACGCTCCATAACGTTTAAAAAAGTATCTTCTAATCGCTTTTATTCTAATATTTTCAGTAAAATGTTAGATGCTTATATTATCTGTGAAAGAGACTCAGAATCCACAAAAAAATTACTTGATGTTATGCATCACAATATTTACTTATATGATTTAAATAATACTGAATTTTTACTGGAATATCCTGAGATTTTAAAAAAGATATATAAAAATGATTTAGAAAATGGATTAAAAGATATTTGTAGCGTTTTAGGAAGTGATACATTACCAGATGTTGAATTAAGCTCTGAACTTGCAAAACTTCTTACCTACTTATCTGCTGCTCTTGAGTTACCTGATGTGTATGTTTACTCAAAGAAACTAAACTTAGATTTATCTATGATAAAAAAAGACTACTTTGTAGCCAGTGGAATAATAAACGACCTAGAGTATATGCAATATAAAAATCCGGATATAAAGTATTATAAGGCCTTAATAAAACAAAAAAGTGCTGAAACATTAAGGTATAAATTCCATTAAAAAACATAAAGCATTGTATTTTACCTGAAACATTTTTGTTTCACAGTGTAAAGTACAATGCTTTATTAAATTTTCACAATTAATTTCTAGATATAATCCATCAACGAAATGGAAAGCGTCTTCGCTCCGGCAG
>CAYZJZ010000133.1:0-3477 GCA_964478905.1 uncultured Eubacteriales bacterium | reverse complement strand
ACTTATACTTTTGAATTAAAAATGATATTATTGAAAAAAATAAAAAATTAAGCTATAATGATTTTAAGAGACAAAATTGTAGTTAACGTAAGAAAAAAATATTGAATGCAAGTCATATTAAAAATATGGAGGTTGATAGGATTGAGAAAAGTTAAAGTGTATTTAGATACATCTGTTATTTCTCATTTACATCAAGAAGATGTCCCAGAAAAAATGGAGCAAACTAAAAAAGTTTGGGAAATATTAAAATCTGGCAAATATGATATTGTAATAAGCGATTTAGTATTGGCAGAAATTAACGAATGTAAAGAGCCTAAAAAATCATTACTAAAAGAATATTTATCACTTATTAATTATGAAAAGATTGAAATAACTAGTGAGTCTGAAGAAATTGCTAAAGAAATAATTAATGAGGGAATATTGAATTCTAAGAGTTTTGATGATTGTTTACATATAGCATCGGCAATACTAAGTGATTGTAATGTAATTTTATCCTGGAATTTCAAACATATGGTAAATTTGGATACAATAAACGGAATAAGACGTATAACATTTGCTAAAAGATATAATAGTATAGATATATATGCACCATATGTACTGTTAAATGAAAAAGAGTAGGAGGGATTAATATGGTAAAACCGGAAATAAGTGAAAAGTTTACAGTAGAAGACATTCATAAAATAAGAGAGTATAATTATGAAAGGAGAAAAGATATGTCTTTACAGGATAGACTAAAAGATATAAAAGAAAGTGCTAATGAATGCGAGAAAGATATTGATGAATATAGAAGGAAATCTGTTGCTATGTAGAATAAGCGTCAAATAGTCCACACATATAAAAAATAAATATGTAGAATTCACCTTGAGTACTAGTAATAAAAAACTACGAAAGAGGTGTATTTTTATGCTAAACAAAGAAGAAAAAATATTTTTGTTGAGCGAGGTAAAGTATAACGTTTTATGAATTTTATGAGTTTTTACGACCTCTTTTTTGCAATCTTATTACACTTTTGTTATAAAATTCATAAAGCTTGCCGATAAACTCTATGGTATTTTGTAGAATGGAGGAGAAAAATGGAGAACTTTACGATTTTTTTGGATTTAGCTATAATTTTATTTTTTGCAAAGCTATTTGGACTATTGGCAAGTAAAATTGGTATACCGTCGGTAGTAGGAGAGATTGTTGCCGGAATAATTATCGGACCGACTGTGTTAAATTTTGTAAGGCCGAGCGATTTTTTGATTGAAATGGCGGAGATAGGCGTTATTTTGTTGATGTTTTTAGCCGGACTTGAGACTGACTTAAATGAATTGAAGAAAGTTGGATGGACTTCGGCGCTAATTGCTATATTTGGTGTAATGCTGCCGTTAATTGGAGGAGCTTGGCTATATATTGAATTTTATAAAGTACCTTTTTATGATAGCGTTGAACTATTGAAGGCTGTATTTTTAGGATGTGTGTTAACTGCGACTTCTGTTAGTATAACGGTTCAGGTTTTGCGGGAAATGGGAAAACTAAGAGGTAAGACAGGTACTGCTATTATGGGAGCGGCTATAATTGATGATGTTATTGGAATTGTGCTTTTGACATTTATTTTAGGAATAAGAGATTCTTCGGTTTCTCCTGTAAATGTTATATTAAAAACAATGTTGTTCTTTGCTTTTGCTCTTGTTATTGGACTTATAGCATATTATATTTTTAGGAAAATAAGCGACTTTTTCCCAAGAACAAGAAGAATTCCTATTGCCGGATTAGCTTTATGTTTTGTACTTTCTTACATTGCTGAGGTATGGTTTGGCGTAGCAGATATTACAGGTGCATATATTGCTGGAATAATTTTGTGTAATATTCGTGATGCTAAGTTTATTGCGAATAAACTTGATGTTAATTTATATATGCTTTTTGGCCCGATATTTTTTACCAGTATTGGTTTTAAGACGGAGATTTCGTCTATTAGTAAAGATATGCTTATTTTTTCGATTTTGTTTGTCCTAATTGCGTGTATTACTAAAATTGTTGGGTGCGGATTGGCAGCTAAAGTATGCAGATTTAGTTGGAAAGATTCGTTAAAAGTTGGAGTGGGAATGATGAATAGAGGAGAAGTGGCTTTAATTATTGCCCAAAAGGGAGTAGCGACCGGGCTACTTGATCCGGCGTTTTTCACTCCGGTTGTTTTAATGATTCTAGTTGCGGCAATTATTACGCCGATAGGGTTAAAAATGCTGTATAATGGCGAAGAAACATAATAATATTTAGATAAAGGAGTACGAATATGGTTAGAGAATTAGTTAGAAAATTAATTGAAAAAAAGCTGATTATTGCTACCGCTGAATCTTGCACAGGCGGTTTACTGGCTAAGAAGATTACGGATGTAAGCGGTTCGTCTGAAATTTTTGAGATGGGATTGGTTTCGTATGCGAATAGAATAAAAAATGAGTTTTTGGAAGTACCGAATGAAGTATTAAATACTGTTGGCGCTGTTAGTGAGGAGACTGCTAAGCAAATGGCACTTGGAATTACTAAATTGGCAAAGTCGGATATTGGAGTCGGTATAACCGGGATTGCTGGACCAACTGGTGGGAGTGCCAAAAAGCCTGTCGGACTTGTGTATTATTCTATTTATTTTAAGAAAGAAGATAAGCTTATAGTTGAAAAACTTTTACTAAAAGGAAATAGAGATGAAATAAGAGAAGAAACTACCGAAATTGTTATTAAAGAAATTTTGGAAAATATTTAATTTACACAAAAATAGACTGTAAAAACTCGTTTATAAAGCTTTGGGCTTTATGAATTTTGTGAGCTTTTTACAGCCTATTTTTTGTTAATTGGCTTTTACTACTTTTTTAATTTCTTTTATTCTTTCTTCTAAATATATTGTTTTTAAATTTGATTCTGTGATTACAGGCACTAATCCTTTTTCAGCGACTTCTTTATATACTCTTTCTATGGCGTGTTCTGTTGCCGGGTGTATGAAATGGTTTTCTTTACTTTTCCATTTGCTAATTGCGTTTTTCCAGTAATTAAGTTGATGTTCTTTAGTCCACTCATCTTTTTTATAATTTATTCCTGCTGCAAATGTATCACATATAAGCTCAACCCAATATTTATAGGGCATTATTTTTGCACCATAAGGTTCTTTTGGATCTATCCAATATTCCAGATGATGTTTGTTATGTTTTATATGGTGATTCCAAGCATCAGAATAGCCTTTTTCTTTTTTACAAGCTAGAATTGGACTTTGTTTGCCGTCGGTATAGTAGTGGATTGATTCAAAAAGCTCGGTTGGGGAGAACTTAGACAGGTCGTGTGTAATTCCTTGAAATGGAATACCGGCTCGTTTTGAAAGCTTAAACACGATTTTTTTGTGAGCAAGTACGGTTTTGATGTGAGAAGATGCTCTAAAGAAGAAGTTGTTCATTTTTGCCTCCTTAAACTTATATAAAACAAATTATATAATAGTTATTATAAAAAATACAA
>CAYZJZ010000132.1:0-3487 GCA_964478905.1 uncultured Eubacteriales bacterium | reverse complement strand
TTCAAAGTATTTATTTATGCACAAGTGTGACATATGTTTGACAAACCTACAAAACTATAACCCTTTAATAAGCGTGCCATATTGACTTTAATTTTACGAATTGTATAATGAAAATGTAAAAATTTTTAGTCAATCTTAAATTTTTGAATTCTTTTCATAGGAAGGGTTTGTGAAGTTTACACAAACTTTCCTACGTACTCTCTGTTGGATGTTATGACAGTCCATATTTTTTATATTTAGTCATTTTTATAATTCCATTTCATCTTTATGCCGTTTCATAACAGGACGATTTCTTTTTTCAAAATCTTCTGTAATACTAGTTTCGGAACAAGATAGTTTTTTGGCAATCCAAGTAATCAAATTGCTAACTTTCTCTTGTAAAGAATGAACTAAATCTGAAAGGGAAGTATTTTCGCTTTTTAGCCGTTTAAATTCTTTTCGCAAAACTTTATTTTCCTTGTATAGTGCTTTATTGGTGATTTCTAACTTTTCAGCATATTGAACTGCATTAGTTAAGTTTTTCATATTATTATATAGATATTTATTTTTATCTATTAGTTTTTCATTCTCTGTTTTTAATTTGGATATGATGTTATCATTGATTAGTTTATCTCTGTTTAGTGAAAGTTTAGATATTTCTTTAATATCTTGTACTTCTATTGGAGTAGCTTTTGTGATAGAAGTATTGATAATATTGTTATATCCAGTTACTTCTTTGAACGTACTTACTGGGATATGTTCTCTATCACTTGTAACACCTCTATTTAAGTCAAATCCGTTAGATGTCATATATTCAAAGAAAGCATTTTGAAGTTGTCTGTAGCTATCTTTTGCTTTCCAAAACTCACTACAAGCAATTTTATCTATATCCTGTCCTTTTTTATCTTTAGTATGAACAACTGGTATAAATACTAAGTGCATATGTGGAGTTTCTTCGTCTAAATGTACTACAGAAGATAAGATATATTGTTCACCTAAATTTTTATATGACGAAACAAACTTATGAGCAGTTTCAAAATATCTTTTTGTTTCAGCTTGTCCAATATCGTCAAAAAAGTCTTTGCTTGAAGTTATGATATATTCACAAACTATATTACTTACTTCTTTTATCTGACCTTTTAAGTTATATTCTGACTTCACATGTTCAAATTCTTTTTCGTAGCTAAACGAAGGTTGCTTTATGTGATAGTTTAAGGGAGTTTTCTCACTATCGATATTTTTATTTGAATAATTGGTATTTTTCCGTTCGTTATGTCGGTAGATGCCTTTTAAATTTGCTCGTTTGTATTTTTCATTTCTTATAATTGCGTAATTTATAGTGTTAGCCTCCTTCCTTGAGTTTAGAGAAACACCGAAGGTGGTGTTGTAACACACTACAACACTTTTTTCAAAAAGTGTTAGTGTGGCAGGGAAATTCTTTCCCTACAACCCTTTTCCTAAAAAGAGTTGCCGCTTTTTAGGTTTCAACAAATTTCATTTGTTGAAAGGGGAAATATGCGTGGTGGTAAAAATAGGTGCTAAATTACACGCATATTTTTCAAATAAAGATAAAATTCTTTTCCTCCTAAAAAGATATTTCTTGTTCTTCAAAATCGTTTATTTTCATATTTAGTAAAATCAATTTGTGTAGCATTCTACATTCCTCATTGTTTAATTTTTTAGGGATATCTCCTTCAAAAAGCATTTGAAGATTGGGAAAGTCATTAAGTATTTTTAGAGATTTATCTAATAGTTTCTTATACTTAAAATTCTTATTTGTTAGCTTAACTTTTGCATTGTCTATAAACTCATTAAATTCGATTGAATTAAGATTATATATCGCCATTTTGTTCATATTCGCCATCCTCCTTAATTGTAAATTAACTCGGCTAAAACTATTTCTTTAGCTGCATTGGATATATTATTCATCATCTGCACCCATTTCATCGGATCAGTTTGTTTTAATTTTTCCGTAACGTTTTCTTTTTCAGCCAGTTGCTTTATAAGTAATTCGTACATATCTTGAGCTTGATTATCTATACTGATTAAATGATTAGACAGTTCCGCGTTCATTAGCATAATTGTATATTGAGCTTTACAATGTTGTCTTAAATATTCCAATCTCATTATTCCAAACTTGCCTAATTGTTTCTCATTTTTTACTTTGGGTAGTTTTAGGCAGGGTATATAATAATCTCCACATTTTTTGTATTTAATCTTCATCAAAATCATCCTCCTATAAATAAAATTTTGAAAAATCCATATTTGCATATTCACTATTTTCATCGAAAAAGCGATTGCTTGTATTTCCTTTATAGTTATAATTATTATTAATATTCCTTGGTCGTAATTTTTCCGACTCGGAAATCGTAGATTTTCCGTTTCGTGAATCGTAATTTTTACGACTCACATTTGTAAATTTAGGATCGTGTAGAATCTTGCCTACATAAATCCTATTTGCCTTTGTAGTGCCTTGTTTCTTTTCGCTAATCAAATTACATTCGCTTAGTTGTTTGAAAGCTTTTGTGACAGTTTTATCCGACAAATTAAGTAATTTTTGGACTTCTTTTCTTGTGAAGATAAATGTTATTATCTTCATCTACCCAGTTATTCTTTGCAGATAGCAGAAGTCGGTTTAATAAAAAACCATAAAGTAATTTGCTATCTGAATTAAGTTTATTTTTATATAAAGGGTTAATAAATAACTCCATTGGGATTTGATAATATAAATGTTCAAAACATTCATTAGCTTTGTAGGGAATAAATTGCATAGAGTGTTCTCCTTTCAGAAGAACCTTGAAAATACTTTGTAGAAAATTACAGAAATTTTTAAAAATCTTTGTAGAAATCATTTGTAGAAATAAATCCTAAAATTTTATAGATTTTTTAAGCATAGAAAAAAAGTGTCATTTCTCAATTTCCTTGAAAAATAACACTTTTCACCGTTTTTGACTTTTATTAAATTCTCGTCAAACCCTTAAAAAAGGGCAAAAATGGTCGAGGCGGTAATTGTTTTAAATGCCTAAACTTCTTGTGTCTACTATATTTGAGTTTGATCATAAAGAAAAAAGATTATTCCAAGTATCAGATATGCTTACATTTGTTGATAAAATAGTATATAAGCATAATAATAAAATAGAATTAACTAAAGCTGAAAAATACTTTTTTAGTGTAAAAGACATTTTAGGGCTTATAAGACAATTAAAACCGAAAAGATGGAAAAATTAAAAAGCTATTCGTTATGAATATCTTTTTGCGACGCTCAGCGTCTACACGGGTTTGGTCCTTATGAGACCAATATTTATTGCTAACGATTACCATTAGCGCGGGTAAAATCCTAATCTAGTAAACTATTTCAGACCCAGTAAATAATATATATTATTCTTCTTGATAAATAAATTATACACTATTTTTTAAAATTTGTATATAGTTTTTTGAAAAAATTAGGTTAAATTGGTTACTATTCAGACTTAAATAGATAAAAATCACTAAAATAGCTCTTTTGAAT
>CAYZJZ010000131.1:0-3527 GCA_964478905.1 uncultured Eubacteriales bacterium | reverse complement strand
TGGTATTTCCTTTTTTTATTTTTACTGTGACATATCTATTGTAAACCTATAGTTTAGTAAGAGGAACTTTTAAAACTTAAATTTCTTCTTTTCCGTTAAAATTGACAAACTCATTTACAACATAAAGCGGTCTAGCCTTAACCTCATCATAAATTCTGCCGACATATTCACCCATAATGCCCAAAAATAACAAAACAATACCGTTAAAAAACAGTGAAATAGCGACAAGTGACGTCCACCCCTGTACTGTATTCATAACATTAAACAACTTCAAAAATAACATAACAATTAAGTAAATAAACGAAACCCCTGACAAGAAGACTCCAAGATACGAAGTTACTCTAAGAGGCTTGTACGAAAACGAAACAACAGCATCTGTCGCAAACTTTATCATTTTCTTTAGTGGATACTTCGTCTTTCCGGCATATCTTTTTTCCCTTACAAATTCAACGTATGTCGTATTGAAACCGAGCCAACTTATTATTCCTCTAACGTACCTATTCTTTTCATCAAGCTTATTTAGCGCATCACAAACCTTCCTGTCAATAAGCCTAAAATCTCCTGCATCAACAGGAATATCAAATTCAGTAAGACGAGCAAGTAATCTGTAAAATACCTTCGCAGTAGCCTTTTTAAATACAGATTCTCCTTCACGCTTTAATCTTTTCCCATAAACAACTTGGTACCCTTCTTTCCATTTATTTAACATATCCAAAATAACTTCCGGAGGATCTTGTAAATCTGCGTCAATAACCACAATAGCTTGACCTAAAGAATAATTCATTCCCGCAGTAATTGCCGACTGGTGACCAAAGTTCCTTGAAAAATCAATAAATTTAACATTTTGATCTACATCGCATATCTCTTTTACAAGTTGTTTAGTTTTATCTTTACTTCCGTCATTAACAAATATAATTTCATACTTTTCATTAGTAGAATCCATAACCTTCTTTAATCTATTGTAACATTCATTAACAACCTCTTCCTCATTATATACAGGAACTACTACCGAGCAAATCACATCATTTTTCATACAATCACCTCAAAAAATTAAAAATACCACGAAGAAAACCACCTAAGTCCTTCAATATATTCTTTCTTCACAACAGTTCCCATAAGAGCCGGGAAAAAGCATACAAACAATACTAATACAATCGCCAAATATACTCCGATAATTATATTAAACCATTTCTTACCATTATCCATTTTCTTTATACAATATACCAAAAGCATAATTAAAAACGGCAAAGCAGTAAAATAGCTATAAATAAACGAAACACGAGTTATCAAAATCCAAGGAAAATATTGAAAAGCGTAAGCTGTTAACAATATAATTCCGTCTTTGTCCTTATCACGCCATATAAAATATATCGCAACCGGCAATAAAGCTAAACCTACCCACCAAACCGCAGGATTTCCAAAAGACGCAATGGTAGAATACATACCTTCCGGTAATACAGAATTAACATATAACCACAAAGGACGAGTAATTATAGGCCAACCATACCAAGAAGAACCAAAAGGATGAGTATCCACTAAATTACTATGGTAATTAAAAATATATTTTTGGTTATCTATCACAATATCAATTAGCGATTTACTTGGATTAGATGCCATATAAGGAATATAAGATAAAACATATATTCCTAACGGGATAATCACAAAAAACAGAACACACCATACGCAAGTCGGGACAAAATTATGAACCAGCCATTCTTTTATCAGTTTTCCATTCTCTTTTTTAACTTGTAAAAACTCAACTAACTTAGTTAAGAAAAATATAAACGCAAGTCCGCCACCGGCATATAAACAGCTCCATTTCGTAGCAGCACCAAGTCCAAACATAAGTCCGGATAAAAACAAAGGAACAAGTGACTTCTTAAACGACTTCTTATCATATTCTCCTGCAAAATAATCATACATAAAATAGTACATACCAATTATAAAAAACGTAGAATATGAATCAATAGTAGCAAGCCTTGTTTGAGGAAGTCTCATAAAATCAAATAACATCAAAAATCCGGCAATGAAGGCATATTTACTTTTCTTAAAAATCTTAAAAGCAAACAAATAAGCAAGCGGTACAAGTAAAACTCCAAAAAGAGTTCCCATAACTCTCCAACCAAACGGATTCATTCCAAAAATAGTAATTCCTAAAGAAATTATTATCTTTCCAAGAGGTGGATGAGTTAACTCATAAATACTTAATCCATTTAATTGTTCATATGCAGTACGCGGGAAATATATTTCATCAAAATAAGTGCTATTCATATATGTCGATGATGTAGGAACTAAATCTTGCTCATCAAATAACATATCCGGCGTACCGGTAGATAAATCCGAAGTATTCATTTCCTTAATCCTAACAGGAATAAGTTCATACTCATTATCATTATTAAGAGTAAAGAAAGCTAATTCATTTACTCCCCATCCAGGTTTTACAGCCTCTATTTTTACTTCCTTAGCGGAAAAATCCACCCCATAATTAAATTGCCAAAAGAAAAACGCTGACTTCGGTTTACGATTTCTTTCTTCATTATCAATATCTTCTCCAAACGTAAAAGCAGTAACATATTCAGGTTCAAGGGTATCAGTTAAATACGAAATTTTATAATAACCCGAGCCGGGAATATTTCCAGAATAAGCCACAGCTCTTACATTAGTCTCCTTTTCAAAAGTAACGGTAATACTCTCGCCGGATTTCCCGGCTTTCCAAAACGAAGAAACCCCAAAGTTATCCCCTAATTTATAAAAGGAAATTATAGCACACACCAA
This sequence comes from uncultured Eubacteriales bacterium, assembly GCA_964478905.1. Taxonomy (GTDB): domain Bacteria; phylum Bacillota; class Clostridia; order TANB77; family RGIG9151; genus RGIG9151. The sequence continues at coordinate 752 of CAYZJZ010000131.1, read as the reverse complement.
AGTAAGTCCAATAATTATAATCAAGTCTTTTTTAGTAAGCTTGGTTTCTTCTTCAATATTTTTATTATTTTTTGTTGAAATAGCCATTGAAAATACAATTACAAATCCCATCAATATAATAAAAATTAATTTAGAATATTCTTTTGCAAAGTTAGTATCTTCATTATTATTTTTATATGCATCTGTAAACATTAAATACGGAGCATCTTCCGGAATTATATCAACTTTTTCGATTTTTATTTCATCAAAACACGCAAATCCTCTAGAAACTTCATTATATGCTCCCATACCAAAGCTTAATTTAAGTTTCTCTTGTTTACTTGAAGTCTCAAAATAAAGTTCTTCACTTTTCCATTCCCCATATGTATTATCTATCGAAAACGTTTCCAAACAATCAATAGCAGATAAATTCGCTCCTATTCCCTCTTCACCATTCTTTTGAGACTTAACCTTAAAAGAAACCCTATAATACGAATCAGGTTCAACACTAAGCTCCCTATAAACACGCGTATCATTTAGTTCTCTATTTTCTATATAAAGATACTTTTCTAAATTATCTTCAATTGTCCTTAATTCAATTGTAGAAACATTATTATTAAAATAATCTTTTTCATAATTATAAACCTTCCAATTATTTAAGCTTTCAAAATTTTCTTCATAAATAATTGCTAACCTTGTTTCAGTACTATTTTTATTAAAGCAAATAGCTCCCACTGCTATTGCAATAAGAATTACTACTATACAAATTATTC
>CAYZJZ010000130.1:0-3530 GCA_964478905.1 uncultured Eubacteriales bacterium | reverse complement strand
CTTTATTGTTATAAAATCTTAATCATCTTTTTGTAGAGCCTTCATAAGTAAGGATTGTTGCCACGAATTATTTAACGACGGGAACGTATTGTTGGTTGAATCGCTTGAAGAAAAAAGCGAAGACGTAGAATTATTCATAGTCTGGTACGCAAGCAATGAAGTTAAAAGCTTAGTAGTATCTGTTTCATCTTTACTAGTTTCTACGTCAGTAACAACATTTTCAGTTTCGTTTCCTGTTTTATTAGAACTTAACTTTGCATTTTCTAAATATGTACTAAATTTATTTTTTACACTTAAATCATTTGGAATTTTTGAATTTATTTCTTGAAGTTTAGATTGGTATATTGAAGAAATATTATTTATTTCCATACTATTCACCTCGAAATTATTTTAACATTTTGTAATATTAAAGACAAGTGAAGAATATTATTTAATACTAGTAAATTTTGCATAGGAAAGGAATGATATTTATGCCAATAGAGGAAAGAAAACAGGTAAATACTACTGGCAAAGTCCAACACAACTTTTTGCTTGAAAACAGGGAAAAAATGAGCATTTCCGGTGTAATTGATGTGGACATATTTAATCCGGATATGGTTGTGGTTCAAACAGATATGGGAATGCTTACAATAAAAGGTGTAGACTTGCATATCAACAAACTTAATCTTGAGTCTTCGGAGCTATGCTTAGAAGGGGAGATTTCAAGTTGCACATATTCTGAGAAGACAGTCACGGCAAGCGGATTTTTAGGTAAAATATTTAAATAACGGAGGGGAAAAATGAGTATTTCTCGAGAAGTTGTTGTATTTTTATGGTTTATTCTTGATGGAATGGTTGGAGGAGTGTTTTTTGATTTGCTACGTGCTTTAAGACATAACAGAAAGTGCGGAGATTTGTCTGTATATTTAGAGGATATTATATTTTGGATTTTACTTTGCGCAAGCTCTATATGGCTCACATATTTTTTGGATAGTGGGCAAATAAGAATGTATATGATTGTTGGTATTTTTCTTGGAATGTTTTTATATTTACTTACACTTACAAAATTTACTTATAAACTTTTTGATACGATGTGCCGATATTTTATACGGTTTATTAGATTTTTGAGTAAAATTACGTTTAGGAGGGCAATCGATGAAAAAGAGAGTAAATCCAATTAGTGTTCTTATTGTGATTTCTTTGATGGCGTATTCTACATTTACGATAGTTAAACAAGAAATTGCTATAAGAAAGTATGAGAAAGAAAAACAGTCATACATGGAGCAAATTGCCTTGGCAAAAGAAAAAAATGAGCAATATAAAAAATATTCAGAATATGTTAATACTTATGAATACATAGAAAAGATTGCTAGGGAAAAGCTTAGAATGCTGTTGCCGGAAGAAAAAATATATATTGAGTATAATGGATAAAAAATATGTTGACGTAATGCAAAATATGGTGTAAAATGGTAATAGTGAATTTTGAAAGAGAAGGGAAGGCATATTGTATGTCGTTAAAAGAAGGAGAAATAGTTGAAGGAGTAGTAAAAACAATTACTAATTTTGGAGCATTTATTGACCTAGGAAATGGAGTAACCGGACTTGTTCATATTTCAGAAGTATCTGATGGATTTGTAAAAGATGTTTCTGAGTACTTAGAACAAAATCAAAAAGTAAAGGTAAAGGTTTTAGCCGTAGATGAGGCTAATAAAAAGATTACGCTTTCCATAAAAAAAGCAAGTGAAAATAAAAAGCGTGATTACCAACCTAAACAACAAGAAATGTCTTTCGAGGATAGACTAAGTAAATTCTTAAAAGATAGTGAAGAGAGACAAAGTGAAGTTAAGCACAGCTTTGAATCTAAGCGTGGAAAAAGCGGACGAAGATAGAAAGGATTTTTTAAATGATAAATAAAACGGTTTCAGAACTGCGGGAAATGGCTAAAAGTTCGGGTATAGCTAATTATTCTAAATTGAAGAAAGATGAACTTATAGAGGCATTAAACCAAGCTGAGCAAAAAAAAGTTGAAAAAGTTAGTGAAAAAGAACCTCTAAAAGAAGAACCGGAAGAAGCGGTGGGAATTTTAGAGGTTCTTGCTGATGGCTTTGGTTTTTTGCGTTGCGAAAATTATTTGAGTGGAGCACAAGATATATACGTTTCGCCTGTCCAAATAAGAAGATTTAATTTAAAAACCGGCGATATGATTTCTTGTAAGGTAAGACCTTGTAGAGAGGGAGAACGATTTAGGGCTTTAATATACGTTAATTCTGTGAACGGTGACGGAGTAGATGTTGCGATAAAAAGGAAACCATTTGATCAGTTAGTGCCTGTTTATCCCGATTCGAGGTTAAAACTTGAGACTACCAGACAAGAGAGTGCGACTAGACTTATTGACCTTATTGCTCCTATTGGAAAAGGGCAACGTGGAATGATTGTTGCACCGCCTAAAGCTGGTAAGACGGTTCTCATAAAAAAAATTGCCAATGCGATTACTACTAATCACAAAGATGTTGAACTTATAGTTTTATTGATAGATGAGCGCCCTGAGGAAGTTACAGATATGCAAAGATCTATTCAAGGCGAAGTAATTTATTCGACTTTCGATGAATTGCCGGAACATCATATAAGGGTAGCTGAAATGGTGTTAGAACGTGCTCAAAGGCTTGTAGAACATAAAAAAGATGTTGTAATTTTATTAGATAGTATTACACGTCTTGCGAGAGCATATAATTTAACTATTCCGGCGTCCGGAAGAACATTGTCAGGCGGACTTGATCCGGCTGCGCTACATAAGCCGAAAAAGTTCTTTGGTGCTGCTAGAAATATTGAAGGCGGAGGAAGTTTAACTATTTTGGCGACTGCTTTGGTTGAAACAGGTAGTAGAATGGATGATGTTATTTTCGAAGAATTTAAAGGTACAGGAAATATGGAACTTCATTTAGACAGAAAGCTTTCGGAGAAAAGAATATTCCCTGCGATAGATATAAATAAGTCCGGAACAAGAAGGGAAGAATTACTTCTTTCTCAAAGTGAATGGGAAGCTGTTATGGGAATTAGAAGAAATATGAGCCGACAAGACAACATGGATATTGCTGAAAATTTACTTAATTTACTTATTACGACTAAGGATAATAATGAATTTGTTGAGAAAATTAAAAAGACGGTAAGGTAAAAAACAGGGCGAGTGGCATTATTTTTCCACAGCCCTGTTTTTGTGTTAGTTTTTTTGTGTTACACGGTTATCCCCGTAACCATAAAAGGCAATTGCCCATACACCTGCAATTCCTACTAAGGTATAGATAATACGTGAAACCCAACTCATAGTTCCGAAAATTGCATCTACTAAGTTATAGTTAAAAATTCCTACCAAACCCCAGTTTATACCGCCGATTATTATTAAGGTAAGAACAATAGCGTGAAGAGTTCTCATTTTAATCCTCCTTCCTAAAGATATAAATAAAAAATCTTTTATATATAGTATCTCTACAAACAAACTTAACAATACAAGAAAATTTTGTCAAACTTATATTTTTTATAAATAATGAAAAATA
>CAYZJZ010000129.1:0-3561 GCA_964478905.1 uncultured Eubacteriales bacterium | reverse complement strand
TCGTCAGGCTTAGGAATCGAGTCCAAATTCAATAAGACTTGAACCATTTTTTGCATTTGCTTTTTGTCAGCTTTTCCATATCCAGTTATAGCTTGCTTAATTTGTAAAGGCGTATACTCATAAAAAGGCTTACCCATTTGAGCAATTGCGAGTAACAGCACACCTCTCCCATGTGCAACAGCAATTCCTGTAGTTATATTCTTACAGAAAAATAATTCCTCCATCGCAACATAATCCGGATTGTACTCATTAAATTTACGTACAACCTCTTCATACATTATATTCAATCTGACAGATAAGTCAAGTCCGGCCTTAGTTGTTATAACTCCATAGTCTAAGACTTTATACTTATTGCCTAACTTTTCCACTACTCCATACCCTGTTATAGCAAATCCTGGGTCAATACCAAAAATAATCATAATTTCCTCCTACTAATCTTCAACAATTGCTCTAAGCAATTCTCCAACGCTCCAAGCTTGTGCAAAGCACCCCCTTGGAGAAAACGGATATTCCGCATCAAAAATTTCATTTATTTGTCCTAGTGTTTCTTCTTTCAATGTATATTTTATATTTTCTACAATAGTTTTTTCCGTAAACCTCTTGTCCTTAATCTTTAGCCTTTTCCCCGCAGTAATAAATCCGCCTAGTGGCCAAGTCCAAACTATTCCTTGATGGTAAGCGGTATCTCTTTGCCATATATCGCCCATATAAATAGGTCTGTACCTTTCATCCTTTGGAGATAAAGTACGAAGTCCAACCGGAGTATATAAGTTCTCTGCTACATTCATAAATACTTTTTTAGTCTTCGCTCCTGTTAAAACAGGGAAATTAAGCGACAATGCAAAAATTTGATTAGGACGAATACTCGTGTCAGGTCCTTTCTCATTTACAACATCATACAAATAACCGCCTTTTTCATACCAAAAAGTATCCGTAAAACTCTTTTTTATTTTCTTAGCCAAAGCTAAATATTTATCTTCTTTCTTAAATTTACGACTAAGTTCCGACATAATCATAACCGCATTATACCATAAGGCATTAATTTCAACTGCTTTACCAAAACGCGGAGTTACAACATAATCTCCAACCTTAGCATCCATCCAAGTAAGCTGAGTATGTTCATTTCCTTGATAAATTAAATTATCAGAGCAACTATAAACTATTTCCGTTTCTTTTGTTTTTATTTCTTCTTCACTTTCACGATATCTATTAAAAATCTCCTCTAACTTAGGATATATCTCACTTACAAATTTTTCATCTTTTGTATATCTATAATAATTATACACAGCCTCAAAAAACCAAAGTGATGCATCTACCGTATTATATCCTGGTTGTTCGCCGAAATCAGGGAAAACATTAGGTAACAAACCACCTTTAATATACCTTGCAAAAGTCTTTAATATGCTCCTAGCATCATCAAACCTCTTAGTAACCAAAGTCAAACCGGTAAATGCAATTAAAGTATCTCTTCCCCAGTCTGTAAACCATGGATATCCCGCAATAATCGTTTTGCCATTAGTAGAATTTCTATTAACTATAAAGGCATCCGCAGCCTTTACCAGATCACATACAAACGTATCAGCATATCCCGCTTTTTTTACTAACATATCCGGTCGACTAGTTACTTCCTTATACGATTTATTAACATCTATATTTATATCATCCTCAACAGTAAATACAATATCTACACGTTTTTCCTCATTAGGTTCTAAATTAAGCTCAAAAAATCCCGGCATATATTGATTTTCCCTATCTGTAAGTCCGCGTTCTCTTTCTTTCCTATACGACATATTATAAAACATATCTTTTTTAGGATAAAATTCAGCTTCATTTGACCACATTTTAAGCCTTATCGGATTATTTCTATCAAACCTTACTTCAGTACAGTTTTCATGCAACAAAACTTCAAAGCCATCAAAGTTAGTCCTCTCTCCATGATAGTCTCTAAAGTTTACCAAAGGATAAAACGTAACCTTACTGTTTTCATTGTAATTTTTTATATGGTATCTTACAACAGTCGTGTTTTGACCTCTTACCATCCATATTTCCTTAGTAAATTCAAGTGAATTAGTCCTGTAAATCCATGTAGGAAGTACATCATTATTAAAATATGTAATGTGATTATATCCTTTTGTATAATAGTTATCTCCACACTCAAAACTGGATAAATAAGATGTTTCATTTTTATTTTCAACAATTTCGTGTAATCCTGACACAATTAAATGTCTTCCAGCCGGCGGATTTAGAGCTGCTACTAATAATCCATGATAACGCCTGGAATTACTATTTATTACAGAGCTACCGGCAAAACCGCCAATTCCGTTTGTAATTAGCCATTCCTTAGAAACACCACTATCAAAGCTTAAAAACTCCTCATTTGTTAAAGTCATAATTTTCACCCCATCAAATTTACAATGTAAATTTGTCTTTTTAAAAATACTTCAAAATATATATCGAATTTTAATCTTTAATTCTAAAGAGCATTTTTAGAAATTTGCCAAAAAGTCCGGGCATTTTTACAACAACAACTTTCATATTGTCACCTCCACTTTTATCCATTCTCAGTTAATTTAGCATAAACACGACAGGTATGTTCCGATAATTATAAGTACAACAGCTATAATCAGCATAAACCACCCCCAAGTAAGTAGTGTTGAAAGTAACATTCCAATGCCTACAAACAGTAATGCAAATCCGAAAGATTTTTCTATTCCACGCCGATTATAGAACATCTTACTCAACCTCTTTTCTAATATAAAAATATGTGCTAAAATATATTATTCGTTGTAAACAAATTTTGTGAATAGAGGTGAATAACAGTTACTATTGAGAGCCAATATTCTTTATCTAAATAGTAACGAATATTATGCAAGAAAAAAATATTAATGAAATTATTGACGCTTTAGTAGAAAAATATTCTGACGCAAAATGTAGCTTAGACTACGATACACCATTAGAACTTTTAATTGCGGTTATTTTATCTGCACAGTCAACAGATGCTATGATAAATAGGATAACTCCTCGCCTTTTTACTGAATTAAAAACAGCTGAGGATTTTGCAAATTGCGATATAAAAAAATTAGAAGAATTAATAAAATCAAGCGGTTTTTACCATAACAAAGCTAAAAATATAAAAGCTGCTTGTAAAGTAATTTCTGAGGATTTTAACGGTGAAGTTCCTAAGACTATGGAAGAATTAACATATCTTCCCGGTGTTGGACGAAAAACAGCAAACGTCGTAATGCTAAATGCGTTTGGAATCTGTGAAGGAATTGCAGTAGATACTCACGCCAAAAGGATTTCAAACCGCCTAGGTTTAAGTGATAAAACAGAACCGTTAAAGATTGAACAAGATTTATTAAAATTAATTCCAAGAGAAAATTGGTACAAAATGAATCATTTATTCGTTTACCACGGACGCGCACAATGCACTTCAAGGAAGCCTAAATGTGACGAATGTTGTGTAGGAAAATTTTGCCCATCAAAAGGTAAATGTTGAAAACTCCAACTTATAGGTTTACAATAGATATGTCACAGTAAAAATAAAAAAAGGAAATACCA
>CAYZJZ010000128.1:0-3625 GCA_964478905.1 uncultured Eubacteriales bacterium | reverse complement strand
ATCTACGCTACATGATAAGAGCATTTCGCCTATTTGAGTCTGAATAGTAACAAATTTATGCTATTATTCAAATTTGCTGTTTGAAAAAAGCTAATCTAAACACTAAAAATTTTATTCTATCATTGCACTAATGAATTATACAATGGCTCTAAATCCAAACCTTGAATAAGCGACATTAGCTGTGAAATATATGCACAATAAATAAAAAACATAACAATAGAAAGCGTAATTAAAGCCTTCCCAAAACCTTTTCTATCCGAATCTTCATAAGTAACGAAGTAAACTCCCATAAAAGAGCCAACCAGTTGGCCAATTAAAGGGAATGTACAAAGCGCAGAAATAAATACCTTAAACCAATTCGACATAGGCTCTACATATTCTATACTATGCCTAACCTCAGCTTTATATACATAATCTTTAGGTTCTCCATTTCCTACCACAAAGTTAACATTTTCCTTAACCTGATTAGTCTTCTTAAACTCATTAATCGCATCTTGTACTTCTTCTTCATTCATTTCTCCCATCGGATTTTCATTTTGAACTGTATTTTGTTCTATTGGTTCATCTTCTCTTATTATTTCCTCCGGTGCTGGATTTTCTTCTACAATTTCATTACAAAACGGACACTTTTTACTCCTTATATGTATCTTTTCTCCGCAATGTTCACACTTTTTAAATTCCATTCTAAATCTCCTCTACTTCTATTATATTCCCATTATATGGTATCCATTATCTACATAAAGATTAGTTCCTGTAATACCTCTAGATAACTCACTAAGTAAAAACGCAGTCGAATCGCCAATCTCTGACGGAGTAACAGACCTCTTTAATGGAGACTTTTTCTCAACAATTTCAAGCATACTGTTAAAATCATTTATTTCTCTTGAAGAAATAGTCTTAATCGGACCGGAAGATATCGAATTAACCCTTATTCCAATAGGTCCTATTTCATTAGCCAAGTATCTTACATTAGCCTCAAGTGCAGCCTTAGCAGCTCCCATAAGATTATACCCTGGCATAACTTTGCTAGCTCCGTAGTAACTTATAGTTACTATACTTCCACCATTTGGCATTAAATTTTTAGCATGTTTAGCAACCAAAATCAAAGAATAAGACGTAACATCAAGCGCATGAGAATAACCCTCTTTAGAAGTCTCCAAAAAGTCCTTTTTTAAATCTTCCTTTTGAGCATGAGCAATACAATGAACTATTCCGTTTAATTCCTTATATTCTTTTTTTAGTATATCAAATAAATTATCTACTTCAGACTCATTCTCAACATCACAAGCATACGCACTACACCCCGGGAAATCCTTTAATAGTTCATCAACAGATTCCTTCTCTCTATCCCCTCGATATGTAAAAATAAGCTTTGCTCCCTGGGCATCGCAACTTTTAGCAATCCCCCAAGCAATACTCCACTTATTTCTGATTCCCATAATCAAAACATTCTTTCCTTCAAGCAACCCCATAAATAAGCCTCCTTTTAATCTAATTTATCTTTTATATAAATATTGTTAAAGTATTGCATTTCATTCAAAACACTTTCACTTACTTCAAAAGAAAACAGCCTTTTTAAATCACTTTGAATAACATATCTTATTGCAGTAATAGCTCCATCACTTAAACTTATAATACCTTTATCCAAGCAAGCACAACTTTTGCAAACTAGTCCACCCTTTTTCATACTAAATCCGTTAACGCTCATATTTCCACATTCAACGCAATTACCAAAATTCGGCTTAAATCCAAGTAAGCAAACAGCTTTTAATTCAAATACATTTCTTATAAGCTCAATATTTTTCTCACCGACTGACAATAAATAAATAGTATTTAAAAGTAATTTAAGCACATAAACAGACATCTGATTTTCTTGAACATAACGCCTTACAAATTTTACACAGTTCATAGCACATTCGAGTCTTTCATAGTCAGTTCTTATAGAATAAAACGGTTCTATGAGTTCTGCGGAATTAATATAATAATTCTCTCCTCTGCCTCTATATAAAACCAAATCACTAAACGCAAACATTTGAGACGATGCAAGCAAATTACTTTGCATCTTCCTAGCTCCTTTAGCAACGCAACTTATCTTACCTAAATCCGGCGTAAGTACCGTAAGCATCTTATCCGACTCGGAAAAGTTAACCTCAGAAAGTACTATCCCCTTAGTTTTCACTAATCTTCTTGTATCCACTTTTCCTCCAAAACAACATTAATTTTTATATTTTTTTACATCAAGTACCTTCGATAAATCTTTAGACGTCTCTAATTTATATTTCTCCATTGTCTTATAAAGTAAATATGTTTCGACCGAACCGGTATTTTTGAAATATTGCCATAATTCTTCCTTTAACATACTCATTCCCCCATCAGAAGTAAAACTTCTTCATTTTCATTTGTTCCTTTTACTACTTTTTGCATTTTGTACCCAATTAATACCTTGATAATTATTCCATAAAGTGTAATCTCCTAAGTTCAGTATCATTATCTCGCCAATCCTCTCTTACTTTTACCCAAACTTCCAAAAACACTTTTGTTTCCAAAAATCTTTCTATATCTTGTCTTGCACGACTTCCTATTTCTTTTAGCATCTTTCCGCCTCGCCCAATTATTATAGGCTTATGAGACTCTTTTTCACAATATATCGTAACATTAATATCTATAATTTCTTGATTAATTCGCTTTTTCATCTTTTCTACTTCAACAGCAATTCCATGAGGTATTTCATCAGACAATAAATCAAGCGCCTTTTCTCTAACAATTTCTGCAACCATCACACGTTCCGGACTATCAGTAATCATATCTTCCGGATAGTACTGAGGACCGTACGGAAGATATTTTTTAACCGCTTCCAATACTTTCTTCACATCATCCTTTTTAGTCGCAGAAATCGGTATAATTTCATCAAACTTATATAAAGAATTATACTCACTTATCACATTTAAAATCTCTTGTTTGTCCTTAATTTTATCTATTTTATTTAGCACAAGAATAACAGGACATTTCACTTTATTTAGTTTACCTAAAAATAAATCAGTATTAATACGTCTCGTTAAGTCCACCATAGCTATAACAACATCAGTTCCGGCAATAGAGTCATTAATACTTTTGTCCATTAACTTACCAAGCCTTGTTCTTGTTTTATTTACTCCTGGAGTATCTAAAAATACAATCTGATAATCCTCATCAGTAAAAATACCTTTTATAGCATTTCTTGTAGTTTGAGGTTTATTAGAAGTAATCGCAATCTTTTCTCCAACTATAGAATTTATCAAAGTAGACTTTCCAACGCTCGGATTGCCTATAATCGCAACAAATCCAGATTTAAAATTTTTATTCATAGTACCCTCCGCCTCAATTTCATCTTCCACTTATAAGTTATCACTTTTTCAAGGTAAATTTCAAGTACTTTTAGCTATTATTTTCTTATATTAGTTACTATTCGCATTTACTGTTTTGCAAAAGAAAAACCTGTGACTTTCGACACAGGCTAATTTATTTTCTAAGAAAGTTCTAGCTAGAAGCAAATAATCTTAAGCTATAACTCAACTTTGTTAAATTTTTACGATTAATTTCTAGATATAATCCATCAACGAAATGGAAAGCGTCTTCGCTCCGGCAG
>CAYZJZ010000127.1:0-3701 GCA_964478905.1 uncultured Eubacteriales bacterium | reverse complement strand
GTTCAGCGACATTATATAACTCAATTTCTTCAACAGAAAAATTAGTTTTACCAACTGAACCATACGACACAGTTGAAAAAATAATCACACTCCAACACAAGCTCAAAAGTAACATAACTTTTTTCATATCTTCATTCCCCTTCTTTAAATCATATTAATGGTTTGCATAATTTGATATTATTCTCATTATACCCCTCCATCGGCTCAATGTCAATATTCAAGGCAAATTCAAATCAAAAAATTTATATAAAACCACGTTTAAAATATCGTCACAATATTCTGCAACTTTACGATTATTTTATAAAAATTATTTTTAAAAGTAAATAAAAATCCTCTTTAAAAGAAAAAAATTCCCCGTAGTCTCCTACGGGGAAAAAATGAATTAATTATAAATAAAACCGTCATTAGCTTCCATCATTGGGATCGCAACATTATGAAAACCTGCAAGTCAAATAGCAAGATTGGCTCTTGAAACTTCCTTTTTAGGCTCAAGTTCCTTATTATTAGTTGTTTTAATCATACCGCATGTAATTGCAAACTTCATTGGCTCACGTGCATATTCAGAAACATCTCCATCTGTATAAAAATACTTGTAATTATTAATAGAAATGTTAGAATTTAATACTTTCGCATATCTGTACATAATAGTAGCAAACTGTTCGCGAGTAATATTATCATTAGTTCCGAAATTGCCGTTTTCATATCCAAGAACTATGCCATTTTCACTTGCCCACGTTACCGCGTCATAGTACCAAGCTCCTTCTTCTACATCACTAAAATTATTAGTTCCACTTACTTCAGGACTACCGGCAATTCTATACAAACTGGTAACAACCATGGCTCTTGTAGTAGCACTATCCGGTGTAAAAGTTGTATCAGAAGTACCGAACATAAGACCTGTTAAAATAATCATTTTGCTAAAATTGTTTTAACATATTTATTGTAAATTCATTTACAGATTATAAATAGTATCCCTGAAAAGTAATTGTAAAAGCTCAAATCCTCTTTTCACTCCTAATTACATTTTCATTTACCCTACAAATTCCATAAAGCTTTCCATCTATATATACCCGATATAATCCGTCTTTTCGCTCCGTACCTAACCTAATTCCATTTATGTACTTTTTTCCTTCTTCCTCATTTAGTGAAATTATATTAAACTTCTTTAACGGAATTTCTAAATCAAGTAAATACTTTTCCCCATTCTCCGAAAGCTCCTCCAAAGTTACCGTTGTGTCAATCGTAAAGCTGCCGGATTGTACTCTTTCTAATGCCGACATAGTCGCTCCACATCCAAGTTTCTCTCCAATATCCTTACAAAGTGTTCTTATATATGTTCCTTTTGAACAATGTACTTCAAAAGAAACCTTATTCTCATTAATCATAATATCTTTAATACAAAAAATCTCAATATCTCTAGCAACTCTATCTATTGTTTTCCCCTCACGTGCCAATTCATAAAGCTTTTTACCATTTACCTTTAATGCCGAATACATAGGCGGAACTTGCTTTTGCTTTCCAACAAAAGACTTTATCACACTCTCAATTTCTTCTTTACCCACATTAACCGTCTTTTCTTCTAATATATTTCCCCATATATCTTCAGTATCGGTAGTAATCCCTAAAGTAAGCTCAGCAATATACGTCTTATCGTCATGTTCCATATACTCTATAACCTTTGTCGCGTTATTCACAGCAATAGGCAAAACACCGGTAGCATTAGGATCTAATGTACCGGTGTGTCCTACTTTTTTTGTGCCGAAAATTTTCCGTATTTTATTCACAACATCATGAGATGTTTGTCCCTTTTCTTTATATACGTTAATAAATCCGTTCACTATTTCTCACCACAACCGTGTTCCCCACAAGAGCAACAACCGCCTTCACAAATTTCCTGTACTTCACTGTCTCTACCATTTTCCTTTAAGAAATTATTGATAGCTGCTTTTACTGCTTCTTCAGCTAAAACCGAACAATGAAGTTTTACAGGAGGTAATCCGTCTAACGCCTCTACAACAGCTTTATTAGTAAGTTCCATAGCTTCTTTAATACTTTTTCCCTTAATAAGTTCAGTCGCCATACTACTTGTTGCAACAGCAGCACCACAACCAAAAGTTTGAAACTTTACATCTTCTATTATATCGTTATCATTTATCTTTAAATAAATCTTCATTATATCTCCGCATTTTTGATTACCAACTTGTCCGACACCGTTGGCGTCCTTAATTTCGCCAACATTACGCGGATTTGAAAAATGATCTAAAACTTTTTCTGAATATTCCATATCCTTTTCCTCTTTTCTATTATTAATTTTCCGGCTTAAGCGGTGACATTTCCCTTAATCTTTCCACAATCCCCGGTAATATCTCCAAAACATAATCAATATCGTCCTCAGTAGTTTCCGCACCTAAAGTAAGTCTTAATGAACCATGTGCCGTTCCGTGATCTAATCCAATTGCAAGTAATACATGAGAAGGATCAAGCGAGCCAGAGCTACAAGCGGAGCCACTAGAACCGGAAACACCTTTCATATTAAGCATCAAGAGTAACGATTCTCCCTCTATAAAACTAAACGAAAAATTCGTATTTCCCGGTAATCTTTCTGTTCTATGGCCGTTTAGTCTTACATGAGGAATATTATTTAATACTCCATTTATTAGTCTTTCCCTTAATTCTATTATTTTATCATTCTTTTCATCAAAATTTTCATAAGCAAGTTCAATTGCTTTTCCCATACCAACTATCGCAGGTACATTTTCTGTTCCCGCACGCTTTCCTTGTTCTTGGCCACCGCCATGAATTAAGCTGTCTATTTTAGTACCTTTCTTTATATATAACGCTCCTATTCCCTTTGGTCCGTAGAATTTATGTCCTGACATAGAAAGCATATCTACATCTAACTCTTTAACATCAATTTTCAAACTTCCAACTGCTTGAACAGCATCAGTATGGAAATACACATTATGCTTTTTAGCTATCTCAGCAATTTTCTTTATCGGTTGAATTGTTCCAATCTCATTATTAGCAAACATTACAGAAATTAAAATAGTATTATCCTTTATAGCATTTTCAAGTTCATCAAGCTTTACTTGACCATTCTCATCTACACCCAAAAAGGTTACTTCAAAACCGTGCTTAGATAAAAATTTACAAGAATTAATTATCGCCGGATGTTCAATAGATGTAGTAATTATATGATTACCTTTATTCATATTCGCAAAAGCAATCCCTTTAATTACCCAGTTATCTGCTTCACAGCCTCCCGCAGTAAAATATATTTCATTAGGAGTTGCACCAATAGCATTTGCAATCCTCTCTTTTGCCAAGTCTACCGCCCTTCTATTCTCTTGCCCCAACTTATATATAGAAGACGGATTACCGAAACTTTCGGTAAAAAACGGCATCATCTCATCTAAAACTTCTTTTTTAACATATGTCGTTGCCGCGTGATCTAAATAAACATTTTTCTCCATATATACTCACTCCTCTTTTTTCAACATTATATGCAAATCATAACCAAATTGTTATATTCCATATCTCGCAAAGTCTTTTATTTTATAGCCATTTAATAGGCAAAACTTCCAGCCATTATTCTACCATAAACTATTCGTTTTTACAATTAATTTATTTAAATATATATCAATAAATGTGTAGGTTTGTCAAACATATGTCACACTTGTGCATAAATAAATACTTTGAAA
>CAYZJZ010000126.1:0-3747 GCA_964478905.1 uncultured Eubacteriales bacterium | reverse complement strand
TATTTCCTTTTTTTATTTTTACTGTGACATATCTATTGTAAACCTATATTTTTACTTAAAATATAGAACATGCCTAAGATTTTCGGCAAGTAATGTCATCGGAATTCCGAGTAATAACCATATTCCGGAAAATCCTAAGCATATTTGACCTTTTATGTTATATGGCATATTTGAATAATCCCATACATTCCATTTTAGCCCTATGTTTACTATATATCCTACTATGAATTCTAATGTTGTTATTATAAGTGTTGATAAAAAGCATCGTATAATAATGTTATTACTTCTTAGTTTAAAGTTTATTATATAAAATATAAAAAAACAGATTCCGCCTGTTATTACCATACTCCAATGTGTATAGCCTCTAAATAGGATTTCTATTATTCCATAGCTTATTCCACCTATTATAAATACTGTTCCCAGTTCTCTAAAAGAATACATTTTTTTCACCTATGTTAATTATTCGTATTTAGGGCTTAATTTATACGTTTTTTCTGTACCGGTTTTTCGCTACTATTCAGCTTTGATTTTTGGAAAAAGATAAGTCTAAACAGTAACATTTTTTCACGTTTTTTTAGCTTTATTCATATTATTTTATCAAGGAGTGATTTTTATGCGTGTTGCTGTTGTTGGAGCGAGTGGTATGGTTGGTAGAATGTTTTTGAAAGTTTTGGAGGAAAAGAATTTACATATTGATGAGTATGTTTTGTTTTCTTCTACGAAATCAGCCGGAAAAACTGTTACTTTTTTGGGTAAAGAGTATGTTTTTAATGAACTAAATGAAAATTCCTTTGATTCCGGTTTTGATTTTGCTTTGTTTTCTGCCGGGTCTGATGTTTCTAAAAAATATGCACCTATTGCTGCTGCTCATAATTGTGTTGTTATAGATAACAGTAGTGCTTGGAGAATGGATGCTGATGTGCCACTGATTGTTCCTGAGGTTAATATGAATGTAGCTTTTAATAATCACGGAATTATCGCTAATCCTAATTGTTCTACGATTCAAGCTGTTGTGGCTCTAAAGCCTCTACACGATGCTTTTAAGATTAAACGTGTTGTTTATTCGACTTACCAAGCAGTGTCCGGTGCAGGCTTAAAGGGATATATGGATTTAAAAAATGGTGTAGAGGGTGTTAAAACTACAGAGAAATTTCCGTACCAAATTTTTGGGAATTGTATTCCTCACATAGATACTTTTTTAGAAAATGGCTATTCTAAGGAAGAAATGAAAATGATTAATGAAACTCAAAAGATTTTAAATGATTATTCTATTCAAATTACTGCTACTACTGTTAGAGTTCCTGTTTTTCACAGTCACAGTGAGTCGATAAATGTTGAGTTCGAGAAAAGTTTTATGATGAATGATGTGTTTGATGTATTGTCTAATGCTCCAGGAATTGTTGTTCAGGATAATTTAGCTGAAAATGTCTACCCTATGCCTATTTTTGCTGAAGGCTACGATGAGGTGTTTGTTGGTAGGATAAGACGTGATTACAGTGTCTTAAATGGTATTAATATGTGGGTTGTGGCGGATAATTTAAGAAAAGGTGCTGCTAGTAACGCTGTTTGTATTATGGAAAATTTATTGAAAGAAAAAAGAGGCGACTAGGCCTCTTTTGCTTTTTAAACCATTTTTATTTCTCCGTTTTTGTCAATTATCACTTTTGTGCATTCTACGTCTCTTAGCATAAATTCGGTTTCGACTTTCTCAAGTATTTTTGAAATACTTCTATGCAGTCCTCTTGCTCCTGTGTTGTACTTTTTGGCTTGTTCTACAATACTTTTTTCTCCGGCTTCGGTAATTTCAAGGTCTACTCCGTAAAAATAGTTAAGCATAGATTTATACTGCATATATGCTGAATTTTTGGAGTTCCTTAAAATGTCTATATACATTTCATCAGTTAGCTCCTTCATTTCAACAATAGCAGAAAATCTTCCTACATATTCTTTAGTAAAACCATGAGTTACAAAGTCATCAGATATAAATTCACTGTAATTGTTAGTTTCTTTACTTTCGGTAGAAAAACCTATAGTCCGCTTGCCTGTTGTTCTTTCTTGCCTGATTTGATAAAGTCTTGGATAAACTCCCATCGCTATGAATGTAGTATTGGTAGAATTAAACACTTTGCCTCTTCCGAGTTCGATGTCACATCCTTCAATTTTTTTCAAAAGTGAGTCAATAACACCTTTTCCGCCAACATCTACTTCTCCACCACGTTCTTTTGATTCGTTTTTATCGGCTTCATCCATTATTATAATTCCCTTTTGTGCAAGTTCGATGTCTCCACCGGCTTCACGCACAAGAGAGGCAAATATACTTTCTACACAGCTTCCTTGGTAACCTGCTTGTGTATAATTTGTCATATCTGCTATAACATAAGGAATATCAAGAAGTCGACAGTATTCAGTAATCGTAGCTGTTTTTCCGGTTCCGCTAGGACCGACCAATATCATATTTTGTTTTAAGAGCTTTGGCTTTAACGGATTTTCAGAATTATACTTTATACACTGCTGATTATGAAGAAGTACTCTTCCTATTTTATCAACAGCCGTATCCTGTCCTCTTATTATTTCTTTTACTTGTGGAATAATAGTTTTGAACTTTTGTTGAAGTTCTTCCGTATTATCATTTTTTATTCGTATGTTATCGGCCAGCCTGATTTCCGCCTCGGTTTCTTCTTCCTCATCTTTTCTCAACTCATAATATTCTCTTATTTTTATGAACCTTTCAGGTTCGTTGTCTATACTTATCTTTAACGAATCAATACGTTCTTGGGCATTTTCTACACTAAGTGAAACTCCAACAGCTCCCCAGCCACTTTGAAGCTCTGCTACCAAGTATTCTTCAATATTATCTCTCCAATTTTCGGGATAGTTTAAAATTATCGTTTTTACAACAGCTCTTATGCTGGTTCTATACTTCTTCATGTTTTCTTCTTTTTCACAGTACCTGTCGAATAATGCCATTGCGCATTCGCTACAAATGCATGGATCTACGTTCACTATGAATACTACTGTTGCTGGATCTAATTCGTTCTTAATCTTTTTACCGCAAATTATACATTTGTGTTCCATATTATTCTCCTCCATAATTAGTAGAATTCTGTTAAACACGAAAAGACGTGCTTATTACTTATTTTAATTCGCTTTTATATGATATATTATTTTAGTTCTTATGTCAAGTAAAAAGAGACTGTATGTTTTCTAGAGAATTCAAAAAAACTCGGTGCTAATGTTCAGATTTTCCCAAACAATAACAACGAGTTTTTACTTAGTCTTCATTATCAATCTTTTCTACTGCTCTTATCAATTCTAAGCTTAATTTTAATTGCTTTTTAGTCATATTTTTCAATATACCTGTTATTTTATCAAAGTCACTTCCCGGTCCATCTTCTTCTGTATAACCGTCTATAAAATATCCGACAGGCTTTTCTAAAATTTGACTTACTTCGCTTATTCTGGATAAATTAAACTTTTTATCTCCTGCTTCAACTTGACTTATAAAGCTTACTGATACTCCTAATTCTTCAGCGAATTTTTCTTGAGTAATACCTTTATCTCGTCTTGCCTTTTTAATCTTATTTCCGACAAGTTTGTACTCCATATTCCCATCCTCCTATTACCAATTCAATATACACATATATTTTACTGATAATAAGAGAATTATCACACCGACTAAAAAGTGAACTATATTAACTTTTCAGTCAATTTAGATTTATTGGTTTAATATACTTCAATAAAGGACCT
>CAYZJZ010000125.1:0-3776 GCA_964478905.1 uncultured Eubacteriales bacterium | reverse complement strand
TCGCTAAATTTTAATTATATAAAGTTGAGTTGCAGATTAAGATTATTTATTCCTAACTCGAACTTTCCTAGAAAAGAAAAAAGAAGAATCGATATCATCGATCCCTCTTTTTTCTAAAGTTATTATTAAACTAATTCTAAAATAACCATTTCTGCTGCATCGCCACGTCTTTGACCAAGCTTTAATATTCTTGTATATCCGCCTGTTCTTGTCTTATACTTATCAGCATATTCACCAAATAACTTTGCAGTTAAATCAATAGTTTTACCATTTTCATCTTTAACTTTATTAATCATTGTGAACATTTTACGTCTAGCAGCAAGTCTTGAAGGCAAATCAATTTCAACTGTTTTCTTAGTGATTTCTCTTTCAACTTTCATATATTTTCTTCCGTTCTTGCTTGTAGCTTCAACGTATACTTTATTTCCTTTAGCATCTACTTTTACACTGCTTACAGTCTTTTCAGCAGTTGTAACATTAGCTTGTTCCTTAATTCCTAAAGTAATCAACTTTTCAACAAGTATCCTTACATCCTTAGCCTTAGCTTCAGTTGTTTCAATCTTGCCGTTTAATAAAAGTGATGTAGTAAGAGACTTAAGCATAGCTAATCTATGATCAGTAGTGCGTCCTAATTTTCTCGTACCTGCCATCTTTATTTCCTCCCTACTTATTATTAAAACTAATTATTCTTCAGCCGGTGCTAGTGCTAAACCTAAACTGTCTAACTTCTGAACAACTTCATCGAAAGATTTTCTACCTAAGTTTCTAACTTTTAGCATTTCTTCCTCAGTCTTTTCAGTTAAATTTTGAACAGTATTGATACCTGCACGTTTTAAGCAATTGTAAGATCTAACAGACAAATCAAGTTCCTCGATTGTCATTTCTAAAATCTTTTCTTTTCCAGCATCTTCTTTTTCAACCATAAATTCTGTATTTTTAGCTTTTTCAGATAAGTCAACAAATAAGTTTAAGTGTTCGCTCATAATTTTAGCAGCTAAACTTACAGCTTCTTCTGCTGTAATCGTCTTATTTGTCCATACCTCTAAAGTTAATCTGTCATAATCCGCAATTTGACCAACTCTTGTATTTTCAATAGTATAATTAACCTTCTTAACAGGTGTATATATTGAATCAACCGGAATAAGACCTATTGGTTGTCCAGGTTGCTTATTTCTCTCAGCAGAAGTATAACCTCTACCTTTATGAGCAGTCATCTCAGCGTGAATCTTACCGCCTTTAGCTAAAGTACAAATGTATAAATCAGGATTTAATATCTCAACATCAGCATCAGTTTTGATGTCTCCTGCTGTTATAACTCCCTCTTTATTCGAGTCAATAACTAAAGTTTTCTCACCATCACTATGAATAGCAAGTGCAAGTTGCTTTACATTAAGTATTATTTCGGTAACATCTTCTAATACTCCCGGAATAGTAGAAAATTCGTGTAAAACACCATCAAACTTAATACTATTAATAGCTCCACCAGGAAGTGATGATAAAAGAACTCTTCTTAGTGAATTTCCTAAGGTTGTACCATATCCACGTTCTAATGGTTCAACGATGAATTTACCATAACCGTTTTCCTCATTTAAATCAGCACACATTACCTTTGGCTTTTCGATTTCTATCATTTTACAACCTCCTCTAAAATTTTTAATTCAAATTATTACTTAGAGTAAAGTTCTACGATTAAGTGTTCTTGTACTGGTAAGTCAATATCTTCTCTCTTAGGAAGTTCAACAACAGTAGCTTTCTTTTGCTCTGCGTTAAATTCCATCCAAGCTGGTACGTTTCTACCTGCTGTTTGTTCCATAATTGTTTTAAACTTTTCGTCATTTTGACTAGCTTCGCAAACTGCGATAACATCATCTTTTTCAACCAAGTATGAAGGAATGTTTACCTTTCCACCGTTTACTGTGATATGTCCGTGACGAACGATTTGTCTAGCTTCAGCACGGGAAGTAGCAAGTCCCATTCTGTAAACTACGTTATCTAATCTTAATTCTAATAATTGAAGTAAGTTTTCACCGGTAATACCTTTTTTGTTAGAAGCCATTTCAAAATATTTTCTGAATTGTCCTTCTAGTACACCATAGAATACTTTTGCTTTTTGTTTTTCTCTTAATTGTACTCCGTATTCAGATAATTTCTTTTTCTTTGCACCGTGTTGTCCAGGGGCCTGAGCACGTCTAGCAACAGCACATTTATCTGTATAACATCTTGTTCCCTTTAAGAACAACTTTTGTCCTTCTCTACGGCAGAGACGGCATGATGCGTCAGTATATCTTGCCATTTATATTCAACTCCTTAATTAAATTTCTTTATAAATCCGAAGATTAAACTCTTCTTCTCTTAGGTGGTCTGCAACCATTGTGAGGAATAGGTGTAACATCCTTGATAGAAGTTACTTCAATTCCGGCTGCTTGAAGTGCTCTAATTGCAGCTTCACGACCAGCTCCAGGTCCTTTAACATAAACTTCTACTTTTCTTAAACCATGTTCCATAGCAGTCTTAGATGCAGTTTCAGCCGCCATTTGTGCAGCAAATGGTGTGCTCTTTCTAGAACCCTTAAAACCAAGTTCTCCGGCACTAGCCCATGAAATTACGTTTCCAGCTTCATCAGTCAATGTAACAATTGTATTGTTAAAGGTTGAATGAATATGAGCTGCTCCACGTTCAATATTTTTTCTTTGAATTCTTCTTACTCTTTTAGTTGTAGTCTTTGCCATATTTCACCCCTCCTTATCTCTTTACAGGACCTTTACAAGTCCTAGCGTTTGTTTTTGTTCTTTGACCTCTGCAAGGTAAGTTTTTCTTGTGTCTTGATCCACGATAACTTCCAATTTCCATAAGTCTCTTTATATTTAATGCTATTTCTCTACGTAAGTCACCCTCTACTTTGTGGTTCTTTTCGATAGATTCTCTTAATTTACTGATTTGATCGTCAGTAAGATCTTTTACTCTTGTGTCAGGATTAATTTCAGTTTCAGCAAGAATTTCATTAGATAAAGTTCTTCCGATACCATAGATATATGTTAATCCTATTTCAATACGTTTTTCTCTTGGTAAATCAACACCTGCGATACGTGCCATATCTTACATTACACCTCCAAAAAATTTTACGCCTTTTTAAATATAATTAGTAGGCAAAACTAATTATTCGTAACCAAGTGCTCAACCTCAACTACGAATTAAAAAACAATAGAGGAAACATCATTATTACAAAATTCATTTTTCGACTTTGTCTCAAATTCATTAAGCACTTAATGATTGTCAGCCGCCCTGCTACTGATTTTTTCAAAAAACATTACTACATCTCACAAACTCATTCTTAGCCTTGTCTTTGTTTGTGTTTAGGGTTTTCACAAATAACTCTTAATGTACCCTTTCTTCTGATAAATTTGCATTTTTCACAAATTTTCTTTACTGATGGTCTTACTTTCATTTCATTTCATTCCTCTCTGTTTCTAAATTACAAATTACTTTGCTCTCCATGTGATTCTTCCACGAGTTAAGTCGTATGGAGACAACTCCAATTTAACCTTATCTCCCGGTAAAATCTTAATGAAATTCATTCGTAGTTTACCTGAAATATGGGCAAGAATCTTGTGACCATTCTCAAGTTCTACCTGAAACATAGCGTTAGGCAAAGCCTCTAACACAGTTCCTTCAACTTCTATGACATCTTCTTTAGCCATAAAAACCTCCATAGTTCGTTAAAATTTTAATTCAACTTAGTAAGTTTAACATAGTAACCATATTTTGTCAACATATTT
>CAYZJZ010000124.1:0-3813 GCA_964478905.1 uncultured Eubacteriales bacterium | reverse complement strand
TAATCTTATCTCTCTACATATTATGATAACAAGAGGTAATGTGTGTAAAGTAGCATAAAAAGGCTGTAAAAACTCATAAAATTCACACATCATCAAACTAATGATAAAAGAGTTTTTACAGCCTCACTACATTCTAATTCAATTATAATCTAAAAATTAAATTTCACTTAGTATCTCCATTTGAGACTTCAATATAGCCTCAACTTTCGCCTTATATACCTGCATTTCCTTCCTTAAATTTTCAACTTCCGCTCTCGCATCTATTACTTCTTGATTAGAGAATTCTCGATTTTTCTGCGCCAAAAATTCAGCTTCTTGTATTATATTTTCAGCTTTTTCTTGCGCATTTTTCTTAATTTCCTCAGCAGAAGTTTGAGCATTTATCATAGAAGTCTTTAAAACCTCTTCCATAGCTTTATATTGACTAATCGCATCATTCATTAACGCAATTTTATCTTTCAGTTCAATATTCTCTTTATAGATAGTTTCATAATCTGCTCTAAGTTTCTCATAAAACTCATTTACCGAACGTTTAGTATATCCTATTCCGCCTTTAAACTCTTTTTTTTCTAATTCAAGTGGTGTAAGCATATTACTCAACTCCCTTCTTTAGTACTCACTATAAATTTAATCTTCTAACTTATAATCGAATACTCTAAAAATAACATAATAAGGTCCATACACATAGTGTGCGGACCTTACAGACTCCAACTATTACTTTATCCAAGAGAAAGTTCCCTTGTTTTTATCTTCTTTTGCTGTGTTTAAAATGTCTACATTATAAGGAACGAGTAAAAATATAGATGTAGAAACCTTTTCAATATGACCATCTATACCATAGACTGCACCGCTTAAAAAGTCAATAAGTCTTCTAGCAGTATCCTTATCCGCATATTCTAAGTTAATTACTACCGGTTTTTTCTCCTTCAAGTGATCACATACATCTTGAGCATCGTCGAATGAATTCGGTTGCATAACAACTAATTTAAGCTGATTAGCATCAGAAAGATTAACCACTTTAGAATTTTTTCTAAATGGATTAGTATTTCCCTTCATATTTTCTTGATTACTATTTGATGTATTTGAATTGTAACCTTCCTCTTCCATGAGTTCTTCTTCGTTATCGAAGCCGACTAAATTCAACATCTTGTTGATTAAAGCTGACATATTCAAACCTCCCTGCGTATTTTTTATACTGATTTTAAAATCAATATACTTCTTTAGTATCTGTTCCGAGTTATATATCGGCACTGTAATAAAAAACTTTAGTTATTTTTCTGAAATAATTATTTTTTTGGAATTAACTTTAGAAGCATCAGCCGCAATTTCGTCATATAGGAAAACTCTATTGCTCTCTGTTTCTTCAATAATAGCTTCTCCATTCCAATTCGCAACTACTTCAATATTTTTTTCTATGATGCGATTTCCATTTACAACAAAAATCTTATCACCATCTTCGCTAAACTTTATAGCTTTAGTCGGCACTTTCATACCGCTTTCATTATTCCATAAAATGTCTACTTTCAACTTTCTGTAATTAATTAATTCTTCTATTCCACGATTAATTCTAAAAGTAATAACCGCCTTATCATCTTCAAAACTTAAGAATTCAACTTTTCCGGTAATTTCATCTTGGCTTATCTCAGGAAATCTTAGTTTTACCTTCTTATCAACCGAAGTTGAAAGCGATTCTTTAGAATCGGATATAACAGTTATATAACCTTCTATATTGTCTACAATTTTAAACGAATTAGGCTTTATCGAGCCAACAAGCTCTCCTGTTGGTATATTCAATTCTTCTAAAGTCGAAGCATCATAATCAGAAATAGCTTTTTTGGAAAAAACATTCTCGTATCCATCAAGTTTATAAGCAACTGTTCCGGCAATCGGAGCAATTAATTCTTGTTGAGAATAAGTAAGTTGAGCTTCGTATTTTTTTAATTCCTCATAATATGTACGCTCAGCCGAGCCCTTTGCACTATTTTCTCCAATAATAGTTGATTTTTTATTAAGTTTAGTCTCTATTTTATTTTTTGTTTCTCTAAGAGAAGAAAAATTTTCATTATAGTTATTTAACGCAAGATTTTCTATTATTTCATTTACTTCACTGTCTAATAGCATTATATCTTTATTAAAAATTCCCGGAGTAGTAAAAGCACTCATATTTTTAGTTATCTCTTTTATTTTTTCAGAAATAACCTCACTATTATCATTTTTTACGACTGCAACAGCTTGTCCCTTTGATACCCTCTCTCCTTCATCCATTACCGGGTATAGTTCACCTTCTAAATTACTGGTTACAATTTGCTCATTTCTGGTTATGTATCCATATACGCTTTCAGCCATTTCAACTTTACCATACACAATATTGGTAGTTTCTATGGACTGCGCAAAAAAGGTGTAGACAAACATTATAATATATGCGCACAATAGCACAATTATTACAAATCTACCCCACTTTATTCCTTTTCTTTTTCTTCGATAGACCTTATTTGCGGTATCCATTCTTCCTCCAATTTATCTTTTGTAAATTATGTTTTAAATTTTATAAAATTTGGTTTGCGCTCTCTACAAAGTCAAACGGTTGATCTTCAGTACCAAGCATAGTTTTTACATTTTTTACAGGAATAATTGTAGCTATTGCATGCTTATAAATTAGCGACTGTTTGCCTTCATTTTCAAGCATTATAACAAAATTATCAAACCCTTTTACAATACCTTTATATTGAAATCCACTAGTTAAATATATACTAACCGGTATTCTATCCTTTCTTGCTTGATTTAAAAACAAATCTTGTAAATTAGCCATTTGCTATTCCTCCTCATAATAATCAATAATATCTTTTATAACTTCTTCTATATCGCGTTCTACATCTATCCATTTTAAGCCATTAGTTCTCTTAAACCATGTAATTTGACGTTTTGCGTATCTACGCGACTCTTGTTTTATAGAAGATATAGCTTCATCAAAAGTAATTTCACCTTCAAAATACTTTAAAAATTCTTTATAACCAATTGCTTGAAATGAAGTAACCTTTCCAGAATTTTTTAGCATATCTATTATATTTTTCGCTTCTGTTTCAAGCCCTTCTTTAATCATATTATCAACACGACGATTTATTCTGTCATATAATTTTTCACGTTCTAACCATAAACCTACTATTTTATAATCGTATTTTTTTTCTATTTCTTTAGACATTTTTTGATGTTCCGTAATCGTAATACCAGTAGTCTCAAATACTTCCAAAGCTCTAATTATACGTTTTGTATCGTTTAAATGTAATCTATTATACGCATCTAAGTCAACTTCTTTAAGTTTTTTATACAGTTCTTCATTTCCTTTAGTCTCAGCTATTTTTTCAAGTTTTTCCCGTATTTCTTTATTTTCAGCAGTTTCGTCATATTTTATTTCTTCAGTTATACTATTTATATATAAGCCTGTTCCACCAACAAAAATAGGCACTTTCCCTCTAGACAATATATCTTCCATGCATTTTGTTGCCATTTCTTTATATTGAACAACGCTAAAGTTTTCTCCTAATTCAACAAAGTCAATTAAATGATGTGGAATTCCTTGCATTTCAATAACGTTAGGTTTAGCAGTCCCTATATTCATATATTTGTATATTTGCATAGAATCAGCAGATATTATTTCTCCATTTAGCCTTTTTGCTAACTCTACTCCTATTTTTGTTTTCCCTGATGCAGTAGGCCCGGCTACAACCAAAATTTTAGGTTTCATAAAAAAACTCCTTTGAATTTAACTAGAGTTTAGTTTATCACAATTGATTATTTTAAGCAAGTTAATTGCAA
>CAYZJZ010000123.1:0-3835 GCA_964478905.1 uncultured Eubacteriales bacterium | reverse complement strand
CCCTGTTTCATCAACAATAATTTTTTTAATCTCCATATAATTAACTCCTTATACACCACAATTCTACTATATTCTAAAAAAAATTACAACAGCTGTATAACTTAAAGAGCTAGAATCATTTAAGTTAAAAAGTTTCCTCAATCCCAATGTCCTCAACAGTCTCCAGCACAACATTTACCGTAACACTATTCTCCCCATAACTTACATTTTTAGATATATGTGAAATTTTTGCATCTTTAGGTATTTGCTTATTTATTTTATCTAACGCAATATTATATGCAAACAACTCAATCTCTTCATTTTGTCGAGTTGAAGATAACTTTAATGTTTTACTTCTTTCATACCAAACCTTAGCTTCTATTTCAGCTAAAGAATGAACATATTCCGTCCTATCCGGAAACTGCTCCATTTCAATTACTCCGGAAACTATTATATCTCCCTTATCTACAATGTCGTTAACTTCAACCATTTGTGTGCCTTTTAGGGTATTAATTCCAATAATCATTCCCGGCTTACTTGCCACTATATTACAAATCGCCTTTTCATCAATTCTATTAGGTACCTTCGCTTTCTCAACAACTCTAACCTTAAGCCTCATACCGTCAATTTCTACTCCAACCCAACTTAAGTCATCTCTTTTAACCATCAATTTACTTGCAAGATCTTTTATATCTATGCTACTCTTTTTCGTCCCTGCCTTTACTCCAAGCTCCTCCACCTGCATAACAATTTGTTTTTTACTTACCAAAGTATCTCCAATAACATCAACTTGCCAAATAAAAAGACCGCTTATCTTAATAAGAACAAAAAACAAAATAACTCCAACAACAAAAATCTTACGTTTCCTATATTTATGCACAATAAAAGGAACACCCCTACGCCTGCAAATTTTAACTCTACACCCACACTTTTTAGCTATATGTCTCATCTTTCGGTAACCGGATATAGTAGTCGAACCAACCATTTTTGCAATTCCATACCTTTTTACATTCCAAAAAGGGAGACAATTTACCGCACAAAGATTAGTAAATTTTTCTAAGAATATCCCCTCAATATAAACGGCAACATATCCTTTTACAAACTTCTCTGTCTTTGCAAATAAATTATCTCCCACAATTACTCATTCCCTTCCAGTTCTATACTTTTTATACAACCACTAACGAGTAATTCTTCATTATCCAATTCAGTTATAGAAAGATCATTCCCCATAATAGCAATTTTACCCGAAGCAGTACTTACTCTAATTCTATTCACTTCATACTCAATAATTCCATCATAATTTTCAATCATAAATTCATTATTTCCCATTAAAACCATTCGTGAACGATTAGTTATAAGCTCGCTAGGTATATCTCCTATATCTGCAAACCGCTTCTTTATTTTACTTGCTACATTTCTCCTAAAAATACCTTATCACCGCCTTAAACAATAGAAACCTTATATTCCTTTAGCCAACCATTTACTTGAATTAAAAAAGCCATTACTTGAGGTCCACGCATAAGCTGGCCAAACCAAGGCCTATTCGCAGTTTCTTCCTCATTTATAAGTCGTTTTACATTATCTAAATCGATAATATCTAAAATTGGAGATGTAGGATTTTCTATGATATGACTTAACTCTCTTGTAACAAGCTCCTTATACTTTGGATTAAATGTCTTAGGATATGGGCTTTTCTTTCTTTCAGTAACTTCTCTTGGCAATAAATCCTTAAATGCGGCCCTAAGTAGTCCCTTCTCCATATCTCCTCTTACCCTATACTCCCACGGAATATTGTAAACATATTTCATAAGCTTAAAATTGCAAAACGGAGCTCTTATTTTAAAATTAGCTTTCGCAGCCATCTTATCTTGACGTTCCAATAAAACAGGCAAAAACCATCTGTATGTTAAATAACCGATTTCCCTTATTCTTTTCTCCTTTTCACTTTCTCCATCTAAAATCGGCACTCTTTTTAATTCATCACTATATATGTCCTTTGCAAATTTAACTATATCTACATTATGTTTTATTTCTTGATTAAGAAACTCTCCTCTTTCCGTCACAGAACGTATCCAAGGGAAAAAATCAGACTCAATTAAAGCCTCTCTATGAAACCAGGGATATCCACCGAAAACCTCATCAGCACATTCTCCGCCCATTCCAATAATAGCTCTTTCGCTCATCTTTCCGCAAAATCTTAGAAGTGATGTATCTATATCTCCCATTCCTGGGAATCCTCTCGCTATCAAAGCTGTATTAAGTGAATCCACCAATTCCTCATTTGATAATCTAATATTGGTATGATCAGTTCCCAAAAAATCCACCATTTTCTTTATCCATTCTCCATCAGAATTAGGTTGAAAATCATTAGCTTCAAAAAATGTTTCGTTTCCTTCATAGTCCACAGAAAATGTTTGTAAAATCTTTCCTTCTTCCTTTGCTGCCTCAGCTACAACTGTTGTAACTATGCTTGAATCCAGTCCACCGGATAACAAAGCACATACGTCATTATCTCTTGGATACTGTTTTAAAATAGAATCCACCAACATTTCACGTACATTCTCTACTGTATCTTCAAAAGTTTCATCCAATCTAAGTGCTTCAAATTCTGCATATTTTTTTATCTTTATATTCGGATAATTAAATTCTAAATAGCTTCCCGGCTCTAATTGATTTATGTTCCTAAATATAGCACTGTTTTGGCGCCTTGAAGGTCCAAGAGTCATTAATTCAGCAATTCCTTCATAAGTAACTTCCGGCTTTACATACTTTGATTTTACTATGTTGCCAACATTATTGGAAAAAATTATGTCGTCTTTTATTATTGAAAAAAACATAGCCTTTGCCCCTATCGGATCTCTTGCTAAAAATAATTTCCTAGAATCTGTACCGTAAATTCCGATAGAAAACACGCCTTCAAATTTTTCCAAAGCCTCTTTTCCAAAAGCAAGATATCCTTTTAATATGATTTCTTCTTCGTCATCAGTATTAAAATAGTCTCCTAATGATATAAGTTCTTCCCTTATTTCATCTTTATTGTATATTTCTCCGTCATATACAACAACATATGTTTCTCCTTTGTACCGGTAAACCTTTAATTCGTCACTATTTAAAACATCTAAATAGCCTTCTTCTCTCTTTACAATACCGCAAAAATCGTTCATATAAGCCTCCGTCCCGACAACAAGTCAAAAAAATGAAGAATTAACATTAAAATTAATTCTTCATTATTATATGCGATATTCAAATATTTAGTTCTTATTTTGTAATATTAACTATCTTGTATTCAATTTCTCCAATCGGAGCTAGGACTTTAACTTTAGCACCTTTTTTCTTGCCAATTAAAGCTTCTCCCATAGGAGACTCATTAGAGATTTTATTATTCATAACATCAACTTCAGTAGCTCCGACAATTGTATATTCTATTTCTTCATTCATTTCTACGTCTAAAACTGTAACTTTATTTCCAATTTGAACCGTTTTCGAATCAATATCATCATCAGAGATAACTTTAGCGTTTCTTAACATATTTTCAATAGTTATAATTCTAGCTTCAACTTCAGCTTGTTCATTTTTCGCATCATCATATTCAGAGTTTTCAGAAAGATCTCCAAACCCTCTAGCTTCCTTGATTCTTTCAGCAACTTCCTTTTTCTTTGTAGTTTTTAAGTAATCAAGTTCCTCTTCTAATTTCTTTAAACCTTCGTAAGTCAATACAACTTCTTTCTCAGGCATATTGCATTCCTCCTTTAAGTTCGCAAAAATAAATTTGCAAAATCAATATAGATAACATTCTATATGTTACTCGAATTATATAGCATTGTCAAGATAGAATTTAAGATAATAAATCCAATAC
>CAYZJZ010000122.1:0-3853 GCA_964478905.1 uncultured Eubacteriales bacterium | reverse complement strand
AATATTATTAATAATAATTCTGTTTCTCAAGAGGTAAATAGTATAATTGGAAATTCTGTTTTATTTGCCGGAAATATAGATGAAAAAACTAATTATAATAATGCGATGGCGTCTTATGCACAGGTCGGTAAAGCGTTTTTAACAGAAGGAACTGTTTTAGGAAATCCTCCTGGAGCTATTACTGTATTTGGAACAGCTGAAGCTTATCCTAGTAAGTGTAGTAGCTGTGGAAGATATGTTCCTATAAGTGGAAAGTGTAGTTGTGGAAATTAATGATTTTTGCGGTATGATAACAATTGGAAAAGTTTAAAAATTACTATGAATATGAAAAATGCCAATATTGTGTTTTGTATTTGAATAAATTCTGTTGAATTAATTGCAAATGAATTAAATACATTGAGAGGAATCAGTTTAGAAAAATTAGTATAGCTCAGTAAAAGAAAGGTTATTATTCCTGATAATATACTTTGAGCAGTTTTTCCAATTAAGTATTTTGTAAAATTTATTTTAGAATTACATATTATGCTAAGTGTTTGGAAATGGATGCTCATTCCTCCGAATCCTATTAGTATTGAGGTTATGATTAGTTTGTTTAGCAACGGTATATTGTTTACCGTTGCTATTTTATTTATTCCGTTTGTTACTTCTAGTAGTCCGGTTACAAAAGATGTTGAAACTTCAGTAGTTAACCTCGGTATGGTTAAAAGAGAGAGTATATTACTTTTTTCTATAAGTGATGAAATTATAGAGAATAAGATTATAAATCCTCCAATTGATAGAGTTGTATCAATTGATTTTTTTATTGTTTCAGTTAAAATACTGCCTATGTCTGATATTTTTATTATGTTAAATGAGATTTGAGAAGTGTTATGCTGATTTATATTGTTTTTTGACTTAATAAATTTATATATAAAGCCGATAAGTATTGCGGATGTGTAATGTGATATTAATAAAAGAAGTCCTACGTAGGTATTTTTGTATATTCCAATTCCGACGGCGCCTAACATAAATAGAGGCCCTGTATTGTTTACAAAGGTTATTAAATGGTTTGCATCTTGAAGTGTTATTGAATTTTCTTTTAGTAAATCTGAGGTGATTTTTGCGCCTATTGGGTAACCACCTGTCATTCCTAAAAAAATTGCGAGTGATGATATTCCGGGAAGATTAAAAAATAAGTTCATTAGTGGTGTGAGAAATTTCCCAAGTATAAATGGAATTGCTGTTTTTTGGATTAGGTCGCTTAGTATCATAAATGGAAATAATGATGGTACTATTATTGTTGCCCAAAGTGTTAAACCTGATTTCGCTGAATTAATCATGTTTTCCGGGTTGGTGATGCAAAATAGTACAAGTATTGATATGAAAATAGTAGGTATGTATTTTTTCATATTTATGTTCCTTTCAAAATAAAATTGGTTGAATTTCCTTTGCTGATAAATTATATTGCAAATGTTATAAAAAAATGACATACTATATTAGAGGTGTTTATAATGGGTATTCCTACAGTTGATGAGATAATTGAACGTGTTAATGTTTATTCTAAGTCGAAAGACCATGCTTTAATAAGAAAAGCATATGATTTTGCTAAAAATGCTCACAAAGGACAGTTAAGAGAGTCCGGCGAGCCTTTTTTTAAACATCCTGCGAAAGTTGCGTTAATTTTAACTAGTTTTGAATTAGATGATGCATCTATTTGCGCCGGATTGCTTCATGATGTTATTGAAGATACCGACGTTACTTATGATGATATAAAAAGAGAATTTGGAGAAGAAATTGCCACGTTGGTTAACGGTGTTACGAAGCTTGGTAAAATTCCATACAATACGAAAGAAGAACAACAAGCTGAGAATTTAAGGAAAATGTTTATGGCTATGGCTATGGATATAAGAGTTATATTTGTAAAGCTTGCTGATAGACTTCATAATATGAAAACTTTGGGATATACTGATAAACAAAAACAAATTGATAAGGCTAAAGAAACTTTGGAGATTTATGCTCCTTTGGCTCATAGACTGGGTATGTATTCTATTAAGTGGGAACTTGAGGATTTATGTTTAAGGTTTATTGATCCTGATGCTTATTATAAATTGGTTGAGGCTATTTCTCAGCGCCGTAATGAGAGAGAGAAGTTTATTAAAGATATTATTGATGCTATAAAGGTAAAACTTGTGGAAGTAAATATTGAGGCGGATATTGAGGGAAGACCTAAGCATTTTTACAGTATATATAGAAAAATGAAGGAACAGAATAAGGAAATTGATCAGATTTTTGATTTGTTTGCTTTGAGGGTTATAGTTAATTCTGTAAAGGATTGTTATGCGGTTTTGGGAATTGTTCATGAGATGTATAGGCCTCTTCCGGGTAGATTTAAGGATTATATAGCTATGCCTAAGGCTAATGGCTATCAGTCTTTACATACTACTTTGGTTGGAAAGACCGGACATCCTTTTGAGATACAAATTAGGACTTGGGATATGCATAGAACTGCTGAATATGGACTTGCTGCTCATTGGAAGTATAAGGAAAAGACTACAGATAAGACAGATTCTTTTGATGAGAAGATGAGTTGGATAAGACGTACTGTTGAATGGCAAAAGGAAACGAAAGATGGTAAAGAGTTTTTAGATAGTTTAAAGCTTGATTTATTTAGTGATGATGTTTTTGTTTTTTCTCCTAAAGGAGATGTTTACCAGCTTCCTGTTCATTCTACGCCTATTGATTTTGCTTATCGTGTTCATAGTGAAATTGGAAATAAAATGGTTGGAGCAAGAGTTAATGATAAGATGGTGCCGATAGGTTATGAATTGCAAAATGGTGATGTTGTGGAAATTATTATTTCTGCTAATTCTAAAGGACCTAGTCGTGATTGGCTGAACATTGTAAAAAGTGCTAATGCGCGTGCTAAAATGATACAGTGGTTTAAGAAGGAAGGGTATGAGGAAAACGTTGAAAGTGGAAAAGAAGTTGTTGAGAGGGAATTAAAGAGACTCCGCCTTCAATTTAATGATTTGTTTAAACCTGAGTGGGTGGATATTCTTCTTAAAAAGTATACTTTTAATAAGTTAGATGATTGTTTTGCGGCGATTGGCTATGGTGCTATTCCTGTTGGAAAGATTATTGGAAGGTTAAGGGAAGAATACGACAAAGAAAAAAAGGCTGAAATGCCGTCAGAAGTTAACGTTAATGCGAAAATTGATGATGTTAAAAAGACTAAGAAAGCACCGCCTAGTGGAATTATAGTTAAGGGTATAGATAATTGTTTGGTAAGATTATCTAAGTGTTGTAATCCTTTGCCGGGAGATGAAATTGTAGGATATATTACTAAAGGACGTGGAGTTTCGGTCCATAGAAGTGATTGTCCGAATGTTACTAATTATACTGATGATATAAATAGGCTAATTGATGTTGAATGGTTTAAAGCTAAAAATTCTGAGTATGTTGCGGAGATAGAGGTTTTTGCTAATGACAGAAATGGCTTGTTTGGAGAAGTATCAGCGGCTGTTAATGATGCAAAAGGTAAAATTAATGCTATTAATGCACGTGTTACTCAAGAAAGGGTTGCTGTATTCCAAGTTGAGGTTCAACTTACCGATATTGATCATTTAAATAAAGTAATAAAGGCTATTCGCAAGGTAGATAGCGTTTATGAGGTTAGAAGAAAGAAGTAGAGAGGGAAAATATTTTTTGTGAGCGAGATATAGTATATAAAATATTTCAAGCTAATGTAGGGAACAGTCTACTCTGTATAACTTCAAAGCAATGTAGGGAACGGTCTTGACCGTTCCGTTTAGAGCATCAGTTGTTGACCTTTCCGTAAAAAAGGTTGTCTAACGTCCACGCTATGTTGACCTTC
>CAYZJZ010000121.1:0-3860 GCA_964478905.1 uncultured Eubacteriales bacterium | reverse complement strand
ATTTCTCTATCTGTTTACATCGTACAACGCCCTTAGTGTATACCAAAGTGTTCTAAATAATCTATTTATTGTCCAATAGCTTACTCCACCTAAATTATATTTTTCAACTAGCCTTAAACTCGCAGTTAAACTCCTTGCATCGTCAAACCAAACAACATGTCTTGCACCGTTTTCGTCAGTGTAGTAAAAGAACGGTGCTTGAGATACTTCGTCATATTGAATTGTTGCACCATTATTTATAGCTAAATTTACCGCTTGTAAATTAGATATTGCATTAGCTCGTGAGCCTCTCCTATAAGGTAATGTCCAGTCATATCCGTAGTTAGGCATCCCCATAAGTATCTTTCGGCTGGGAATTGCAGAAACCGCATATCTTAAAACACGCTCCACTTCATTTATCGGAGCAACAGCCATAGGCGGACCATATGTATATCCCCACTCATACGTCATAATTATAACGTGATCAGCCACTTCTCCATGCACAGGATAATCGTGAGCTTCATAAAGTAATCCCGGTTGATTTGCACTAATCTTAGGAGCAACTGCAGTTGTTAAAATATAACCTAGCGGTTTTATTCTGTTTGCCACTTCTCTTAAAAAATTATTATATGCTTCTCTATCACTCGGATAAACATATTCAAAATCAACATCAAGTCCTGCATAGTTCTTATTGTTAAGTATTTCTATCACGTTATTAATAAGCGTATTTTTTACATTTTCATCATATAAAACAGTACTTACTAAATCACTATTAAAGCCACCTGAATCTCCTATATTTGTAATAACCATAAATGGCTTTACATCGTTATTCCAAGCCGTATTTATAAGTCCCTCATCGTTAATTGGCACAACGCTTCCGTCTTCTCTTATTTGGTAACTGAATATACTGAAAAAAGAAAGATTAGGCAATGCGTTCTCTAGTGAATCTTCTCTTATGTTAGGGAAAGCATAACCATTTACGTCTATACTACGAATAATTTTATCTCCCGCCGATATTCTTATACTTTGACCTACATATATCATAGATGGATTTGTTATTGACGGATTATCTTCTACTAACTTGCTTACAGTTGTATTATATCTTCTTGCAATTGAGTATAAAGAATCCCCTCTCCTTACGGTATACTCAAAATAATCCACAGGAACTACCAACGCTTGACCAATTGCGAGTCTATCCGGATTAGATAGTTGATTTGCATATACAATATCGTTAGTCGTCGTTGCATATTGATTTGCAATTTTATATACGCTGTCTCCCGCCTTTACAGTATAAATAATCATATTCATCACTCCTAATTTTTTTCTATTATTATCAATATGCAACTTGAATAAATTTGTTACATTTGCCGATATTATTCTTGCAAGGAGAGAGTACTATGAGAAAATTGTTTGAATTATTTTTTGTATTTGCAAAAATAGGAATATCTACATTCGGTGGCGGATACGCAATATTGCCTATTTTAGAAAGAGAACTCGTTGAAAAAAGACAATGGACAACAACAAAAGAAATAGCCGACTATTATGCAGTTGGTCAATGTACTCCTGGTGTAATTTCAGTAAACACAGCAACTTTCATAGGTTACAAGCAAAAAGGAATACTAGGTGGCATAGCTGCAACTCTTGGAATAATCTTTCCGTCAATATTAATAATATCTTTAATTGCCGGTTTCATTGAGACATATAAAAGCTTAAGTTTTGTACAAAATGCATTTAACGGTATAAAAATATGTGTTGGTTCTCTTATAATTTCAGCAGTTTTTAAACTATGGAAATCCAGTGTATCTGACATTGTAACCTTACTTATATTTATTGCTACTTTCACAATTTCACTTATATTCGATTTTTCTCCGATAATTTTACTTTTATTTGCAGGACTAATCGGACTATTACAAGGAGGAAAAAAGAATGATTAATTTAACATTATTTTGGGAATTCTTTAAAATCGGCTTATTTGCAATAGGTGGCGGACTTGTTACAATACCTTTTTTATACGACCTTGCATATAAAACAACTTGGTTTGATCCTTCATTAATTCCAGATATGATTGCAATTTCAGAATCAACTCCAGGACCTCTTGGAGTAAATATGGCAACATATACAGGCTTTACTGTTGGAGGGGTTATATCCGGAATTATTGCAACCTTAGGACTTGTTACACCTTCAATAATTATTATATTAATTGTTTCTAAATTTCTTGAAAAATTTAAACAAAACAAAACCGTAAAAAATGTATTTTACGGTCTTAGAGCAAGTGTTATAGGATTAATAGCATCAATTGGAGTAGATATTTTAGGCGAAACTTTATTACTTTCTAATTCTTTTACTTTGAAAATCAAAGAAAGTCTTTTATTCATTATTATTTTAATATTGATGCAAAAAACCAAAGTTCATCCTGTATCTTTTATATTAATTTCAGGATTAGCCGGAATTATATTAAAACTTTAGCATTTCTTCATTTGTTGATTATATGCTACTTTTAGCAATATTTTTTCAGGAGTGATTTTTGAAAAAAATCTTGCACATTTCATAATCTTTCCTGGTACAATAATTAATTGGCGTTTGAACATTTTATCTATTGCATATTTAGCAACATACGAACTCGTAAGCCCTTTTAGGGCAAACTTTACACTAGCAACATCATTAAATTCAGTATCAACCGGCCCAGGGCATAACGCTCCGACGTAGACATTGCTTTTTTCATGTCTTAATTCCTCATAAATAGCTTCTGTAAGCCTTAAAACATACGCTTTACTTGCGTAATAACTAGATAATAATGGTCCTGGTAAAAAAGCAGCAGACGATGCAACATTTAAAATATACCCTTTGTTTTTCTCTTTAAAATCTTTTAAAAACAACTTAGTTAATATATCTACTGCTTTAATATTTACATCAATCATATTAAGTTCTTTATCTAGATCAATATCAGTAAACTTACCGAAAATTCCAAACCCAGCATTATTTATTACAACATCTATGTCCTCATTTTTCACTTTATTATAAACCTCTTTACAAGTTTCTGTGTTTGAAACATCCGCACAAATTATTTCTGAATTTGTTTTAAGCTCCTTTTGAAGTTCTTTTAACCTATCTTCACGACGTGCAACAAGTATAATCTCATACCCCATATCACTTAAAATTTTCGCCATATCCCTGCCAATTCCCGAACTAGCTCCTGTAATTAAAGCTTTCAAATTTATCCCCCCTAAATTAATATTTCTCCAATAAAAACTTCCTTATTATCGCCATCATCATTTACAATTAAATGACCTTCATCAGAAATCCCCATAATTTTCGCATTTTTATTTATAGCAGAAATATACTTCTCTTCTCCGACAAACGCCATATTTTTTCTAAATTCATTAATTATTTTTCCTTTATCATTACCCAAATCAAAAAATTCCTCTATAATATTTTTCATTAGTTTTTCATTATCAATAACTTTACCGGTAGTCTCAAAAAAAGATATAGAGTTCTCAACTTCAATTTTCCTAATATTTGTATTTACGCCTATTCCAACAATTACCCTATCCCCCACCTTTTCGCAAAGAATACCGGCAATCTTTTTACCATTTAATATTAAGTCGTTAGGCCATTTTAATAGCAACTTACAATTAAAAACTTTTTCACAAGCATTTTTTACCGCAACTCCAACGGCAAGAGGAATTATATCGGACATAAATTCAACATCAAATGAAAACCAAAGTCCGCCTATGGGAGAACTCCATTTTCTACCGACTCTCCCCCGCCCCCCAACTTGGTTTTCGACTCTTACAACTATATTATCATTTCCGATTTTTAATTGCTCTTTTAGGTAATCTTGCGTAGAATTTATAGTTTTTAAAAAAATATATCTCATTTTT
>CAYZJZ010000120.1:0-3877 GCA_964478905.1 uncultured Eubacteriales bacterium | reverse complement strand
AATAAAATAATTATCTATTCTATACTCGATTAAAAAATTCCGTACTTGACCAAAATCTACTATAATGATAAAATACTTGCGGAATGTAAAAATGGAAGAGGGGACGGATTTGTTTTTTGATAAATTAAAAAATAAAATGGCTAAAACAAAGGAGTCATTTTCTAACAGTATAAACAATTTGTTTTCTGCGTTTAATAAAGTAGATGAGGAATTGTTAGAGGAATTACTTGATGTTTTGATTATGGCTGATGTAGGACTAAATACGTCGGAATACATAATTGAAGAACTAAGAAACAGTATTAAAAAAGAGAGAATTTCCGAGCCGGATAAGGTTAAGGATAAATTAAAGGAAATTTTGGTTCAAATACTTGGAACTGATAAACAAGAAATTGATAAAAATACCGTATATATGGTAGTCGGGGTAAATGGTGTAGGAAAGACTACTACTATTGGAAAATTGGCTAATTATTTTGTAAGAAAAAGATATAAAGTTATAGCTTGTGCAGCGGATACTTTTAGAGCTGCTGCGGTTGAACAACTTAGTGAATGGATGAGTAAAACTAATGTTGAATTGGTAAAAAAAGAAGAAGGAGCTGATCCGGCGTCTGTTGTATTTGAGGCGACAACAATATTTAAGGAGAGTAAAGCTGATATTTTAATTTGTGATACTGCGGGGCGACTTCATAATAAGAAAAATTTAATGGATGAGCTTTCTAAAATGGATAGAGTTATAGATAGAGAACTTAAGAATTCTAAGAAAGAAGTGTTACTTGTACTTGATGCTACAACAGGTCAAAATGGAGTATTACAAGCAAAAGCTTTTTCTGAAATTGCTGGAGTTACAGGAATTGTTGTAACTAAACTTGATGGTACAGCAAAGGGCGGAGTTATTTTCTCTATTATGCGTGAACTAAATATTCCTGTTAAGTTTATCGGAATTGGCGAAGGTATAGAGGATTTAGAAGAATTTAATCCTAAAGAGTTTGTTGATAGCATTTTTTAATTTGGAGGCTTTAATATGAAGATTTTTGAATGGTTTGACAGAGGGGACAAAAACAAGATAAGAAAGCTTTTTGTGGGAGCTGGGATTGCTTTTTTAGCTATTGTTATTATAGGAACTATTTTCCAGATAAACATAGATGTTTTGGAAATTAAGGAAATAGGTACAGGATATACAAGTATATATTGGACGAATTTAATTGTTAAGTATTTGACTATGTTGGTGGCGTTTGTTGTTATATTTGTTGTTACGTTTATAACCAATAATGTTATTTCTAAAAATTTGTTAAAGTTTTTTGAAGAAGAAAACGTAGAACCTATAAAGTTACCCAATAAGTCTGTTTCATTTTTTATAGCTCTTGTGACAAGCTTTTTTGTAAAAGATTTCTTGTCCCAAAACTTATTGGTTTATCTAAATTCTGCAAGCTTTGAATTTAATGACCCGATTTTCTTTAAAGACATTGGCTACTATATGTTCCAAAGACCTTTTTTAATTGATGTTTGTAATTTTATTAAAGGATTAATTTTAGCTGTTATTGTTTATACTTTGGGCTACTATGTTTTAGTTTTTGGAGCGTGCTTTAACGGAATTTTGTTAGAATCGCTAAAAAAGAATAATGTTGTAAAGCATAACTTAATAAATGTTGCTGTTTTCTTCTTAGTATGTTCTCTTACTTATTCTTTTACTATGGAAGAATCACTTTTCGGAGAATTTAGCAGTGGACTTGTAGGTGCCGGATTTACTGATTTTAATATTATGATGTGGGCTTATAGAATAGCAACTTGGCTTGGTGTAGCGATTGTAGTTTTAGCCTATATTTTCTTAGAGCGTAACAAGATTAAAAAAGCTGTAATTACTATGCTTATTTTCCCAGCATTTTGGGCGATTATATATGTTGGTGTATGGGGAACACAGTTATTTTATGTTACTCCGAATGAATACTCTACTGAATCTCAATTTATAGGATATAACTTAAAATATACTAGAAATGCTTATAATTTGAATGCTGAGGAAAAGAAGTTCCCGGCTAATGTTGAACTTACTGAAGCTAACATTACTAATAATTTAAACACAGTAGATAATGTAAGAATTGCTAACGACTATGCGACGTTAAAAGCGTTAAATCAAGGTCAAACTACAAGAGGTTATTATTCCTTTAATGATATTGATACAGCACAATATACAATAAACGGAAAACCTACTACAATGTATGTTGCAGCACGTGAAATAAATACTGAGGATATGAATTATATAAATAAGACATTCCAATATACTCATGGAATGGGCGTTGTTATGAGTCCTGTAAATGATGTAGACAAAGACGGCGAACCTGTGTTTATATTAAATGAATTAAAACCTGAGCAAAGTTATGGTGATTTAAAAATTACCGAACCTAGAATTTATTTTGGTGAAACTACTGATAATGATGTTATTGTGAATGGAGTAGGAATTGATGAAATAGATTATCCGGAAGGGGATAAGAGCATTGAATTCAGATATACCGGTAATGCCGGAGTGAAAATGAATTTCTGGAATAGACTTCTTATGTCTATAAAGAATGCAGATATTCAAATGCTTGTTTCAAGATATATTAACTCGGACAGTAAACTTCTAACTAATAGAAATGTTGTAGAAAGAGTTGAAAAAATTGCTCCGTTTATAAGATTTGACGAAGATGCATATATTGTAGTTAATAAAGAGGGAAAATTATTCTGTATTGTTGACGGATATACTTTATCTACTCAATATCCTTACTCTGAGTACTTTGAAATTGATGGAAAAGTTCCGGGTACAATTGAGAAATATAATTATATAAGAAATTCAGTGAAGGCTGTTGTTGATGCGTATAATGGAGATGTAAAACTATATATTACTGATAAATATGATCCTATTATTATGGCATATAATAATGCTTATCCTAATTTATTTGTTGACTTATCGACAGGAATGCCTGAGGACATAGAAAGTCATTTACGTTATCCTTCGTTGTTATTTAAAATACAAGCTAATATGTTAGAAAAGTATCATGTAGGTGATGTTAATACTTTCTATAAAGGAGAAGATACTTGGGCTGTTGCTACACATAACACAGGAACAGTTGTTGCTGATATTGAGCCTTATTATGCGTATGTAAAATTACCTGAAACGGATGCTAATGAACTTGTACTTATGATACCATATACTCCTCAGAATAGAAATAATTTAACGTCTTGGCTTACTGTTCGTTCGACCGGTGAAATGAATATTTATAGTTTCCCTAAGGATACTAATGTACTTGGAACTGTTCAACTTGATAATAAAATTGACCAAGATACTCAAACTGCTAAAGATTTAAATTTAGGCAGTGGAACAAGGGTTAGAAGGGAAGTAAATGTTATTCCTATTGATAACACATTAGTTTATGTTGAGTCTATTTATATTGAAGCGGTTAATGAAGATGCTGTCCCACAAGTTAGTAAAGTAGCTGTTGCTTATAAAAACAGCTTAGCAATTGCCGATAACTTTGATCAAGCATTAAAACAACTTTTAGATAAAGATTCCGGAACGATATTTATAGAAGTAGACGAGGAAACTACTTTAATTGATGCAATAGATAATGCGATTTTAACTTATCAAAGAATGAAGGAAGCTTCTCAAAAATCAGAGTGGCAAGAATTTGGTAAGGAATTAGACAATTTAGAAGAAGTAATGGCGATTTTAAATGAAAAAAAATCTGAAATTGTTATTGCTGATTAGAGAAGTGTATTTTTGAATTTAGCTTTGAAAATGCTATAACCGATTATGAACTTTGCTGTGATTTTAAATCTTAGCAAAGACGGTTGTAGGTTACTATTCAGACTTAACTTTATAAATCCCACTAAAAATGTCCCGGTTGGC
>CAYZJZ010000119.1:0-3885 GCA_964478905.1 uncultured Eubacteriales bacterium | reverse complement strand
CCATTAAATCCAAGAATAAAAGAAAACATTTTATGGAATTTATACAACATTGTAGAAATTAAGCAACATTACGATGATTTTAATTTATATGATGTGCAAGTGGGAGGACAAAAGTTTTTTGAAATAAATCCTGCGACAGGAGA
Source organism: uncultured Eubacteriales bacterium (assembly GCA_964478905.1). Classification (GTDB taxonomy): domain Bacteria; phylum Bacillota; class Clostridia; order TANB77; family RGIG9151; genus RGIG9151. The sequence goes on along the minus strand of CAYZJZ010000119.1, from coordinate 3,742 downwards.
AGTAAAGAAAGAACATTCTTTAACGAGCTTTGAAGTTAGGCGTCTTGCTCAAGCTAAGTATAGAGACGGAATAATTATGCTAGGAAATGAGAAGTATCAAAGGCCAGCTGTTTTCCCTAGGGATGAAAGTAAAGATTTTAAGATAAAAACCGATTTACACGCTCACTTGTCAGCGATTTTAAGTGGAAAAGATTTAATAGAGATAGGACAGGAATACAATATTTCATATCCTGTAAAATTAGCTAAAGATATTGGTTTAGATATAGATGGATTAATTCCTGATGAACAAGGCAAGTTAAAGTTAGACGATATATTGGAACATAACCCTAAAAATAAACTAACCTTAACAGATAGCTTGGAAATTTGTCCTTATACAAACGAAACTTTTAATAGAATGGAAGAAATCTATACGGCTAGATCGCCTTTTTCTAAAAATAAAGATATACTAGAGCCTATCTTATGGAAAATTGCAGAGAAATATGTGGAAAATGGCGTTGAATATGCTGAACTTTCGAGTACTGAAGTTATAAAGGATGTTGAATTTTTAAGTAAGATGCACGAAATTCTTCCTAAAATAGAAGAATTTTGGCATAAGAAAGGTAAAAATATAAATATAAGATTTTTAGCAGCTATTGCCAGAGATTCGATAGAACAAAAGAAAGATGATGAAATTGATATTTTAGAAGAAATTGCGAAAAGTCCGTATGTAGTTGGGTGTGACTTTTTAGGCCACGAAAGTAATCCTACTTCTGATATAGCTCCTCAAATTAAAGAAATTACAAGATGGACTATTGAAAATGACCCTGACTTTACTATAAGAGTACATGCGGGAGAAACTGATATATTTAATAATGTTGCCGATACCTTGAAATTAATAAAAGCAACTTACGAAGAAGAAAAAGGTAAAAATCCGGAGACTGTTTTACCACCTGTAAGAATTGGACACGCTGTATATAAGGTAAAGACTGATGAAGTAGATAATTTAGCGAAGGAACTTAATGTTGTTTTTGAATGTAATGCTACTTCTAATTATGGATTAAATAATATTTCTGATTATAATTCTCCACTTAAGAAAAACTTAGATAAAGGAATACCGACGGTTATCGGAACAGACGGATTTGGGCTTTATGGAACATCTCCTATAAATGAAGTTGTAATTGCTAAGGGAAGAGGAATAAAAGATTTTTCTTTGGTAAATGAAACAGAAAATGCTATTGTTAGCCGAAGTATGAAGCGTTTTAATGAGAAGAAAGAAATGTTTGATAAAGCGTTAAATGAGCAAATGGAGCAACACCATAATGGAAATGTAAGTTCTTTGTTCCATGTAAAATACAGAAATGGAGAACCTCAATATATAGGCACAAGAAAAGAATTGATTGACAATGAAAATAAAGATTATAAGAATAATATTTATGAATTCCTAGAATTTGTGTTTACGCTAGGCGGAGCATCTGTTTTACACACTCCTGAACAAAGAGAGAAATTTGAGAAGAAAATTGAGGGTAAAAAGCCTATAATGATTGTAAATAATTCTCTTAGAGCCAGCGTAGATTCTATGCCGGCTGAATCTCCGGAAGTTTGTGAAATAGTAAGACATTTAATTGTTAATGCAGACCCTGATAAATCGTTTTTTGTTATAGGTGGAGTAAAATGCGGAGCAGAAAAGTTTTTGATGCATTGCTTAAGAGAGGTTAGGGAACTAAAGAAGTTTGATGTTTTAAGCTTTGTTACTGAACAGGCTATCGTAACACAAGATACAAAGATAGAACCGGGAGTAATTACTGATGCAATTATGATTGAAAATAAGTCACCTAATATTTTAAGCTCTAATTTCTTACTTCCAAAGGAAATGGGAGACTTTATGAAAGATCATAATGGAATTATGATGGCTTTCGGAGGAAGTGCTGTTGTTGCGGATATAGTTCAATACGCTTTTAATGTTGGAAACATAGATACATATTTAAGTTCTGAAATAAAAGGAACAGCTCGTAATAAGACCAGACAGTACGACGATTTTACCCGTAATATAAAGAGCAAAAATGGAGGATCAATTTACAGTTTTGCTACGGTTGACGAGTTTAAAAAATTGTTGAAGGAGAATAATCCGGAAATTTTTTCTGCAAAGAAAAGATTTAAATATAGAGTAAATGAACGCTAGTAAATAATTTTGGAGGTAAATAGAATGAAAAAGAATGTAGCAATACTTTTAATAATGTTTTTGGCATTTATTACACCAAGTTATGCATTAACAGAAGGAACAAATAAAGAAATAAAATTAAACAAAACAGTAAAAGATTATTTAGATGTTTATGATGAAGTAGATTACTTTAGTTTTGACGTGTCAAAACCGGGTAGTATTAAAATTGACTTCGATTTTGATGTAAAAACTCAATATAATGTAAAGCTTATAAATCTAGACACAAATAAAACTATCCAAAATTTAACTTTTTCTTGTGAAGTTAATACGGTGTCAGGAAGATATGAAAAATCCGGTAATAAAATAAGAGTAGAGGACGGAGAGTATCAAATTCAAGTAAGCTCATCTAATCGTACTAAATATTCTGATGAGCAATATAAATTTATTGTTAATTACGATAAGGAAAGTGGAGATAATTATGAAAAAGAAAGTAATAATACTCCACAAACCTCTAATATTGTAGATTATAATAGAAAGATAACAGGTAATTTAGAGTCTAAATCTGATGTTGATTACTATATGGTTGAAATAAATAGACCGGGTACATTTCAAATAAAGTTACAGTATGATAAAGATGCAAACTATAATATTAATATTTATAAAGATATAGACGGTAAACTTAGTCAAATACAATCCGGAAAAACTGAAAGAAATACATTACTTAATTCGTATGGAAATGTTTGCTTAATGGATAAATTGAGAGTATCTGAAGGAAATTATTATATTAAAGTTTCGAATGGATTTTTGAGTAATTATACAGATGAGGACTATTCTATGACTGCTATGTATTCTGCTGAGAACTATGGGTTGTATGAAAAAGAGCCGAACGATACTGCAAATTATGCAACGGAAATTTATACTTCGGAAATGTTTATTGGAAATCTGAGTTCGAAGTCAGATATAGATTACTATTATGTCAGGGCTTGGGGCGGTAATTGGTATGTAACTATGAATATCCCTCAAAATTCAGAATATAACATTAATGTTTATAAAAACGTAAATGGTAAGCTAAGCCAAATTGTTTCTGGCAAGATAAATGAGAGTAAAAAATATATAGAAATAAAAGAAGCAAGCGGAGATTATTATATAAAGGTTACTTCTAAGACTTATTCAAATGAAGATTATACAATTACTGTTTTGAGTGAAAATGAAATGAGAATTCCGAAAACAATAGTATTGGAAGAAAATAATCAATATATGACTGTTGACGGAATAAAAATTCTTATAGATGGAGATAGGGGAACAACGCCTACTATTGTAAATGGAAGAATGTTACTTCCGATTAGAGCTGTTATAGAAAATTTGGGTGGAAAAGTCTATTGGAACGAAAGTACAATGACTATGACTTCTGAATTGAACGGCAAGGTTATAAGTATGCCGATAAATAGTAATGTTGCATATGTTAATAATCAGACTATGTATTTAGATGTGCCGACTCAAACAATTAATGGTAGGACTATGGTGCCTGTAAGATTTATTATGGAACATTTAGGTGGTAATGTTACTTGGAATAATAATATAGTTACAATTACTTATTAGTTTTTT
>CAYZJZ010000118.1:0-3933 GCA_964478905.1 uncultured Eubacteriales bacterium | reverse complement strand
TTTCGAGCTGGATTTTTTGTTAAGGCGTCACTATTTTAGGACAGCCTCTTTTGTTTTTGTAAAGTAAATATGATGTCGAAAATAAAGGAAGGGTAACGAATGAAAAAAGAGCTAAAAGTAAAAACTCTTTATTATAGATCATATGAAGATGACTTTATTGAAAGTAAAAACCAATTATATGAAGTCCCGGGAATTTATGTTTGGGAACATAAAGATTTATTTTATAGAATTTCGTCATGGTTGATGTATAAAATAGCTACTGTAATTGATTTTATTTACTGTAAGTTTATTTTAAAAGTTAAAGTTGAAAATAATGAGATTTTAAAAGAATATAAAAATAAAGGTTACTTCTTGTTTGGAAATCATACTCAACCGATAGGAGATGCATTTATTCCGACATATGTAACTAACGGAAAAAGAGTTAGAGTAGTAGTAAGTCCGGCGAATTTAGGAATACCTGTTTTAGGGAAAATACTTCCTTTACTTGGGGCTTTGCCTATTCCTAAAACTCAAAGAGGGTTAAAGGATTTTAAACATTCAATATCTAAAAACGTCGAAGAAGGTAATTGTATAGTTATTTATCCGGAAGCGCATGTTTGGGAATACTATACTAAAATAAGACCATTTTCGTCGAATTCGTTTCGGTTTCCGATTGAAAACAATATGCCTACATTTTGTATGACAACGACTTACCAAAAGCCTGATAAAAAAGGAAAGCCTAACATTACAATTTATATAGATGGACCGTTTTTTACGAATAAAACGTCATCTCCAAAAGAGCAACGAGAAAATTTAAGAAAACAAGTTTACGAATGTATGGAAAAACGGAGTCATAATAGCACATATGAATATATACATTATGAGGAGGATAAAAGTATATGAACATATTATACTGTGGCGATAAAAAAATAGAAGATGGATTAATAATTTCAACATTGTCTTTAGCCAAAACGGTAAGTGAACCACTTAATATATATGTTGTTACGATGGAATTAACGCTTAACGGGAAAAAATTCAGTGCTGTGTCTAATGAGGTTATTAGGTATTTAGACGGATATTTAAAAACAAAAAATGCACAAAATTTTGTTAAACTAATTGATGCGACAAATTTATTTAATGAAAAAATACCTGAAAAGAACCTTGAAACAAGGTTTACTCCTTATTGTATGTTAAGATTATATGCTGATCAGATTAATGAATTACCGGAAAAATTACTTTACCTTGATAATGACGTTATTTGTCGCCTAGATTGCTTTGAATTTTATAATCAAGATATAACAAATTACGAAATTGTAGGTGTTTTAGATTACTACGGCAAATGGTTTTTCAGGAATAATTTATTTAAAGCTGATTATATAAATTCAGGAGTTTTGCTCCTAAACTTGAAAAAGATAAAAGAGACAAAATTGTTTGAAAAGTGTAGAAATAGATGCAAAACAAATAAAATGTTTATGCCGGATCAATCTGCAATTAATAAACTAGCTAGTTTAAAAAAGATAGAGCCAAGGAAATTTAATGAACAAAGGAAGTTACATCAAAATACAGTATTTCAGCATTTTACAACTAGTTTTAGATTTTTACCGCTATTCCATAAATTAACGGTAAAGCCTTGGCAAGTAGACGAAGTACATCGAAAGTTAAAAATATATGAATACGATGAATTGTTTTCAGAATATTTTAGAGTTTTGAAAGAAATACAAGGAGGAATAAAAAATGAACAATAAAAAAGAATTAATACCGATTTTCTTTTCCGTAGACGATAATTATGTACCATATTTAGCGGTAGCACTAAAGTCTATAATTTCTAATGCATCAAAGAAATACAACTATAAAGCGATTGTTTTACATCAAGGGGTAAGTAAAAGTAATATAAATAAAGTAAAAGCGTTAGCAAATGAAGAATTTAGCATAGAATTTGTTCCTATGAAAGATAGTCTTTCTTGTATAAAAGATAGAATGTCAAATCGCCTTCGTGCTGATTACTTTACGCTTACAATTTATTTTAGACTATTTATTCCGGCTATGTTTCCGGAGTACGACAAGGGAATTTATTTAGATAGTGATATAGTTGTACCTGGCGATATTTCCGAGCTATATGAAACAAACCTCGAAGAAAACTTAATCGGAGCATCTGTCGACTATTCAATTCAAAACATACCGGAATTTGCAAAATACACAAAAGACGGAGTTGGAGTTGCCGTATCTAAATATATAAATTCCGGAGTTTTACTTATGAATTTGAAGAAATTAAGAGAAGTTTCTTTAGATAGCCGTTTCTTAGAATTATTAAATACATACCATTTTGATAGTATAGCGCCGGATCAAGACTATTTAAACGCTATGTGTTATGGAAAAATAAAATATCTTTCAGGTAGTTGGGATGCTATGCCGGAAGAAAATACAAAACCTTTGGAAAGTCCTAAATTGATACACTATAACTTATTTGCAAAGCCTTGGTGCTACGATAATATTCAATATGAGAATTATTTTTGGAAATATGCAAAAGATACTGAATACCTTAGCGAAATAGAGGAGTTTAAGAAAAACTATTCTGATGCTCAAAAGAGTTCAGATAAAGAATGTACAAAGCGTATGGTAAGTAGAGCGCTTGAAATTGCAAACCAACCACAAAATTTTAGAACTGTATTTGAGAGTGGAATAGAGAGGCGTTTATAAATGATTACTCCAAACCGTAATTTAGTTATTCAAAATATAAAAGACAATGTGAATATAAAACAATTTAATACTAAAGTAGAGGTAGATGACCCGAAATTATCCGAAGAAGAAAGTAGAAGAATATTGAAAAACTTCATAGAAAAGCAAAAAACGGTTTCTTATAAGTTGAAAAATAATATCAATAGAATGATGGTCTATCCTGCGACTTGGTATTTAAATCGTACAACAGAAATTAAAGGAATAGAAAAAATTAAGGATATAAGAAGTAGTGCGATTATTACCAGTAATCATTTTAATCCGATAGATAATACTATAATTCGTACTTTGTCTAAAAAAATGAAAAAGGAAAGATTGTATATTGTAAGCCAAGAAACGAATTTAGCTATGCCTGGAATGATTGGCTTTTTAATGAAATATGCTGACATTATCCCGATTTCTAATGATAGGAAATATATGGGGAATACTTTTTCAAAGCTTATAAAAGAAAGAATTGATAATAATGACTGGGTACTTATTTATCCTGAGCAAGAGATGTGGTTTAATTATCGAAAGCCAAGGCCGTTAAAACGTGGAGCGTATTATTATGCTGCAAAGTATAATGTGCCGATTATTTCGTGTTTTGTAGAAATTTGTGATTTAGAGGCTATGGAAACAAATGAATTTCATAAAGTAAAGTATATTTTGCATATTTTAGAGCCGATTTTTCCTGACAGTAAAAAGTCTATAAAAGAAGATAGTCAAAGAATGTGTGAACTTGATTATAATCAAAAAAAAGAGGCTTACGAAAAATCATACGGTAAAAAATTAAAATATGAATTTGAAACTGAAGACATAGCAGGCTGGAGTCCAAAAGAATAAAACGGAGGAATATAAAAATGGATAAGTCACAAGATAGGGTAATACCTATCGTTAAGTTATTAAGCGAAATAATTGAAAAAAAGGCAAATGGAGAGTTGAAAAAATATAATATAACAATAGGGCAAGTTCGTGTATTGGGAATTTTATATTATAGTCAACATCAAGAATATTCACTAAAAGAATTGGAAAAAATATTTCGGACTTCTCAAGCGACTATTGCCGGAATTGTATCAAGGCTTGAGGATAAAAAATTAATAATTGGTTTTTCTGATGCTCAAGATAAAAGAATAAAGAAAGTTAAGTTGACTAAAGAGGGAGAAATGTTAGCTAGTGAAGCACAATTAAAGGTAAATGATATGGAAAAATGGTTGACTTCAAAATTAGCTAAAGATGAAAGAG
>CAYZJZ010000117.1:0-3986 GCA_964478905.1 uncultured Eubacteriales bacterium | reverse complement strand
GCTTATTTTTCGGATTATTTTTAAAAGGAGTTGTTTTTTACAGCTCCTTTTTGTTTGACATAAAAATTGGATTATGGTATACTTGAATTTGGAGAATGTAAATATAAATAATTCTTATGTATATTTATGAGAATGATGTGATTTTGGAGGTACAAAATGAAAAAAGGTCCGTTTATAGTAGCGATTTCCGGTGATCCTGTTTCTGGCAAGAGTACTGCGATAAAAGAGCTTATGAGACGATTTGAGTCGAGTGGAGTGGCTGTGACTAAGGTTGCTGCCGGTCAATTATTCCGTGATATGGCTGAGGCTGCCAATATCAATGTTCACGATCTTACATTACTTGCGAAGGACTATAAAAATACTATTGATACTTTAAAAACTTTTCCCGGAGCAAATGTTGAATATTTTGATAGTTTCGGTGAAGACACAAGTAAGAGCATAGATAGATTTATTGATGAGTATATGCTTTGTAATGTGAAAAAAGCTGTTAAAAAGTATCAAGGTTGTGAGTCAGCGATTGTAGTAGTTGATTCACGAATTGTAGGCTTGCTAATGAAAAGAAATGGTGAAAAAGTTTATAATGTAAGGTTTTCGGTAATGCCGGATATTGCTGCTAAGCGACTTATGGCTGATGCGAAAAACCGCACAAGTGAGATTTCCGAGGAAGTTGATTTTCAGACTGCACTAGAGAGCATCAATTTTAGGAAGACAGAAGAAAGAAAACGTTTTATCAAACTATATTCTAATAATGTAAATGATCGCAATGAAAATGCAAAAGTTGATTTACAGAATCGAGCGAATTATGATTTGATAATTGATACGTCCGGTTCTAGCATTAAAAACGTTGTTGATGTTTTACAGAACGGAATTGACAGGATTAGAATGGAAGTAAAACTTAGCAGAGGACTTTATAAAGAATGGAGAAGTGCAAAATATATTTTACTCCCGGATTTTAAAAGTGAAGTGCCGTGGCATTTATCTACTGAGCTTGTAAAAGCTTTAAAAGTGGATGGGAATTATTATGCTATGTCTGGATTAGAACATCTAAACTTTATAAAAAAACAGGGAGCAAAGGTTGAAAGCGAAGATGGAACAAATGACGGATATAGGTTAGTGCCGGTAGAAGTTTTGGCGGAAAATGATGAAATGTTTATTTACCAAAATGACGATGGTGAAACCGTAGGGACTACTGCAAGAGAATTTGTAAAAAATACTGTGTTTAGGTAAAAAAGTGACGAGTCAAAGTGGCTCGTCATTTTTTTCTAATTATTTTCTTTCTTTTCTTCCGGTTTTGGAAGCAAATCTTTTCTGGATAAATTTATTTTTCCTTGGTCTGTGATTTCGATAACTTTAACCATTACTTCATCACCTTCGTGAAGAACATCTTCAACTTTTTCTACACGTCTATGTTCAAGTTTAGAAATGTGAACTAGTCCTTCTTTTCCAGGTAGAATTTCAACAAAAGCACCGAAATTCATAATTTTAGTTACTTTTCCTTTATAAATTTCCCCAACTTCAGGTTCCTTTACGATTCCATTAATTATCTTTTCAGCTTCTTTTGCGGATTCAGTATTGACAGCATAAATACAAACTTTTCCGTCATCTTCAATATCTATTTCAACACCTGTTTGAGCGATAATCTTGTTGATTACTTTTCCGCCTTGTCCGATAACATCTTTGATTTTATCAGGATCGATGTTGAAAGAAATAGTTTTTGGAGCATATTTTGAAACTTCTGCTCTTGGTTTATCAATTACTTTTAACATAACTTCATCCAATATGTAAGTTCTTGCTTTCTTTAATCTTTCAAAAGTTTCACGGATTATATCTAATGTTAATCCGTCAATCTTAATATCTACTTGGATAGCGGTAATACCATTTTTAGTACCGGCAACTTTAAAGTCCATATCTCCGAAAAAGTCTTCAATTCCTTGAATATCAGTGATAAGTAAATATTTACTTCTATCGTTATCGTCTGTTATAAGTCCACAAGAAATTCCGGCAACAGGTTCTTTAATAGGAACTCCGGCAGCCATTAGAGATAGTGTACTTCCACAAACACTTCCTTGAGATGTTGAACCATTAGAAGATAAAACTTCAGATACAACACGAATTGTGTAAGGGAATTCTTCTTGAGACGGAATAACCGGAAGTAACGCACGTTCAGCTAAAGCACCATGACCGATTTCACGTCTTCCCGGACTACGTGGAGCTCTTGCTTCTCCGACACTGTATGGTGGGAAATTATAGTGATGAATATATCTTTTTGATTCCTCAGTATCAATACCGTCTAATAATTGTTCTTCTTTACCTTGTCCTAGAGTTACAACTGACATAACTTGAGTTTGACCTCTTGAGAATAAAGCTGAACCGTGAACACGAGGAAGCAAATCAATTTCAGCGCTAAGCGGTCTTATTTGATCTAAAGCTCTGCCATCAGGTCTTACGTGTTCTTCTAATATCATTTTACGAACAGTTTTCTTTTGAAGGTAATATAAAGCATCACTTATAGCTAAAGCACTATCAGGATATTTTTCTGCAAAGTGTTCGATTAATTCGTCTTTTATAGCGTCCATTCCTGATTCTCTTTCTTGTTTTGCAGTAGTAATAATTGTTTCTCTAAGTCTTGAACCTAAGTATTCTTCAATATCGTGCATAATTTCTTTATTAACTTCACAGCTTTGATATTCAAACTTAGGCTTTCCGATTTCTTTTTGAATTCCTTCGATAAAAGCAACTATTTTCTTTATTTCTTCGTGAGCTTTAGCGATTGCTTCAACCATAATATCTTCCGGAATTTGGTCAGCTCCGGCTTCTATCATACAGATTTTATCCTTTGTTCCGGCAACCGTTAAAGTAAGTCTGCTTTTCTCTCTTTGAGCTTCAGTAGGATTTATAATAATTTCGTTATCAACATATCCTACTGCAACGGAACCGGTAGGACCGTTAAACGGAATATCCGAAATAGAAATTGCAATAGAAGAACCTATCATAGCAGTAACTTCCGGAGAATTATCTTGATCAACAGATAATACGGTAGCAACTACAGAAACGTCATTTCTTAAATCTTTAGGGAATAATGGCCTAATTGGTCTATCAATAACACGAGAAACCAAAATAGCCTTATCAGAAGGTTTACCTTCTCTTTTTTGGAAACTTCCTGGAATTTTACCTACTGAATATAATTTTTCTTCGTAATCAACGCTAAGAGGAAAGAAATCCACTCCTTCTCTTGGTTTTTTAGACGCCGTAACGTTGACCATTACAACCGTGTCACCATAACGAACTAAAGCATGTCCGTTAGTAAGTTGAGCCATTTTTCCGGTTTCAACAACAAGTTTACGTCCGGCAAGCTCGGTTTCAAATACTCTAAACATAAAAAATCCTCCTTGTAAAAAATTTCTTCATATGTGTAATTAGTAGTTATGGTTCACAAATAGAACAAATACGCTCTATTAGTCAACTATCAACTACCAACTAACCCAATATGAAGTTTAAATAGAATAAAAGTGAAAAGCATAGAAAAATACTTTCTAAACTTTTCACTATTTTTCCAACTACTTTCTGATTCCAAGTCTAGCAATAAGTTCACGATATTTTTCAATATCGTTTTTAGCTAAATAGTTAAGTAAGCCTCTTCTTTGACCAATCATCTTAAATAGACCACGTCTTGAATGGTGATCTTTTTTATGATCTTTTAAATGATCAGTTAAGTGGTTAATTCTTGCTGTTAAAAGAGCAATTTGAACTTCAGGAGAACCTGTATCAGATTCATGAGTTCTGTATTCAGCAATAATACTTTGTTTATCCATTTCTTGCACCTCCTATAAAAAAATCAGTTAAACGCCTAACACCAAGAAAAGGTTGGAGTATCCATTTTCCTAGTCGTAGGTTGTTAACAGGAAACTTAAAAAAGAATCCTTTTCAATTATATAGCAAGAAACAGGAAAAATCAAGAGGAAAAGCAAAATAATACATAATTGTTG
>CAYZJZ010000116.1:0-4005 GCA_964478905.1 uncultured Eubacteriales bacterium | reverse complement strand
GAGATAATTAAAGCAAAAAAGAGAAAAAACGAGAAATGAAGAGTTTGAGTTTGGAAAATTAAAATGTTTTAAAAATGGTGTTGACATAGATTATGTTACGTTGTATAATTAAAAAGTCGTTGTTGAGACAATTAAATATATATAGAAATACTGAAAGGAAGGGTAATAATGAACGCAACACATATCGTAAAAGCAAGTGAAATTGAAAGAGCTTGGTATTTAGTTGATGCTGAAGGACTTACACTTGGTAGAGTTGCAAGTGAAGTTGCTAAAATTTTAAGAGGTAAAAATAAACCTACTTATTCTACAAATATGGACTGTGGAGATTACGTTGTAGTTATTAATGCTAGCAAAGTAAAACTTACAGGTGCAAAACTTACTCAAAAGCTTTATAGACATCATACAGGTTTCCTTGGCGGACTTAAAGAAGTAAAAGCTAAGGATATGTTAGAAAGAAAACCTGAAAGAATGTTTGAATTAGCAGTTAAAGGAATGCTTCCTAAAAATGCTTTAGGTAGAGAAATGATTAAAAAATTGAAGGTTTATGCCGGAGCTGAACATGATCATGCTGCACAAAAACCTGAAAAATTAGAAATTAAGGCATAAGGAGGAAACGATGATGGCTAAGAATTATTTTTATGGTACAGGTAGAAGAAAAGAAGCTGTTGCTCGTGTAAGACTTGTTCCTGGAAAAGGAAAGATTACGATTAACGGTAAAACAATTGAAGAATTTTTTGGTTTAGAAACTCTTAGAATGATTGTTAAACAACCATTAGTTTTAACAAATAATGAAGCTAAGTATGATATTATAGCAAAGGTTATTGGTGGAGGTTACACAGGTCAAGCTGGAGCTATCCGTCATGGTTTATCTCGTGCTTTACTTCAAGCTAACGAAGAAAATAGAGCAGTTCTTAAGAAAGCCGGATTCTTAACAAGAGATCCAAGAATGAAGGAAAGAAAGAAATACGGACTTAAGAAAGCTAGAAAAGCTCCACAATTTAGTAAGAGATAATGGGAAATTAAAAGAGCGATGTGTTGTCGCTCTTTTGTTTTGTGTAAAAAATTATTGTTTCATATTAGGTATTTCTATTTTTGGCATTTCGTTTCCATTATTATTCATATCAGGCATATTAATTAGCGGTGATTCTGATGGCGAAGGACTTGGAGAAGATGTGTTATTTAATATATCGTTTGTGTTTATTTCTGTTGGTAAGTTACTTGTTTTTGGTTGAGTATTTAATAAATTTTGATTTATTTGTTGGGGAGTGGCTCCGTTATTTGTGTTGTTCATTGTACCGGATATAGAAACTACTCCTACCAATAATACTAAACAAGCAAGCCCGAAAAACATAGCTATCCAGCCTCTATTGTTCATAAAATCATTCCTTTCGTTTTATTATGATAATATTATTTGCAGTTTAATAAAAAATATGTTATATGAAAATATATATTAGCATTTATGAATTATAATTTGGATTATTGCATTATATATAATTGAATATATTTTTGGAGGTATAAAGATGATAAAAGTTCTTATTAAAAAGTTTGTACCGGATTATGAAAATATTAATAGTAAGGATGTAAGAGAAAAATATGGTATTCTTAGCGGAACACTTGGAGTTTTATGCAATTTGCTACTTTTTTTAGTAAAATTAGTTATCGGATTAGTTATGAATAGTATAGCAATTATATCTGATGCTATTAATAATTTATCCGATATGTGTTCTTCCGTGATTACAATAGCGAGTTCTAAAATTAGTAATATGCATGCGGATCGTGAGCATCCTTTTGGGCACGGTCGAGTTGAATACATAGCATCACTAGTAGTTTCTTTTATTATAATTATGGTAGGAATTGAACTATTAAAGACTTCGGTAGGAAAAATTTTTAATCCGGAAGTTGTTCAATTTAGTATTCCGCTATTTATAATTTTGATTTTGTCTGTTTTAGTTAAAGTATGGATGTATTTATACAATAAATACATAGGAAAAAAGATTAATTCAAGTGTAATGTTAGCTACTGCGACAGATAGCTTAAATGATTGTATTTCTACTACGGCGGTAATTATCTCTGTTGCTTTGGGGAAATTTACTACTTTCCCTGTTGATGGAGTAATGGGGGTCATTGTTTCACTTCTTATTATTTATACCGGAGTTAAAGTAGCTAAAGAAATAATTGATGTATTAATTGGGCAACCGCCTTCTAAGGAGCTTATAAAAGAAGTAACAGATTTAGTAATGAGTAAAGAAGGTATTATAGGTGTACACGATTTTATGGCACACGACTATGGCCCTGGTGCTATTATTGCGTCTTTACATGCTGAAATCCCGGACGATATAAATATAGTTAAAGTTCACGAGACTATTGATGCTGTTGAAAAAGAGGTAAATGAAAAATATGGAGTTTTACTTGTAATTCATATGGATCCAATATCTCTAAATTGTGAAAAAACTAATAATGCAAGGGATAAAGTAAAGAAAATAGTAAATAAAATAAATTCTGAATTTTCGATACATGATTTTAGAATGGTTGATGGAGAAAATAGCATTAATTTAATTTTTGATTTAGTAGTACCTGTTGAAATGAAGGATGAAGAAAGAAAAAATGTCCTTGCAAAAATAGAAAAAGAGATAAAAAATGTTGATAATAGGTACAACATTGTCGTCCAAATAGATAACGGATATTAAATACCCGCCTTGCGAATATTCTGAAATTATGATAGAATAGTACGGTAAGGAAATTAGGGGGATTTTATGATAAATAAAAAAATGCAAGAAAGACTTAAGATGAGAGAGTTAACTAGAGAAGATGTGTCTCAATTTAATGATTTGCTTAGATATGCGTTTCAAGTAACTAGAAAAGAACTAATGGATGTAGGTTGGGAAGAAGACGAAATAAAACGTTCTAAGTGTCCTATTTTGGAGAAGGCTACTGTTTTTGGATGGTTTGACGAGAAGAAACTTGCGTCTCAAATTGCTATCTATCCTATGAAGGTGAATATTCATGGCGAGATTTTTGAAATGGGTGGGGTGACAGGTGTTGCTACATATCCTGAATATGCGAACCTTGGATTAATGCATAATCTTATGAAGAGAGCTTTAGAAGAGATGAGAGAATCCGGACAAACAGTTTCTTTCTTGTATCCTTATTCTATTCCGTATTATAGGAAAAAGGGCTGGGAAATTATTTCAGATAAGATGCAATTTACTATTAAAGATACACAACTTCCTAAGTTTGTTGATGTCCCGGGAATGGTTGATAGAGTGGATATAGAATCTAAAGATATAAAGGAAATTCATGACGAGTTCGCTCATATGAGACATGGGGTATTGATTAGACGTTCACTTGAATGGGAAGAATATTTTAGATGG
Source organism: uncultured Eubacteriales bacterium (assembly GCA_964478905.1). Lineage (GTDB taxonomy): Bacteria > Bacillota > Clostridia > TANB77 > RGIG9151 > RGIG9151. The sequence goes on along the minus strand of CAYZJZ010000116.1, from coordinate 634 downwards.
GAAGTAGAGGATTTAACTGCTGCTGTTTATTACAATGCAGCGCATAAGCCGATTGGTTATTTGTATTATTGGATTGAAAATGAAATTTTTCATATAAAGGAAATTGTTTATTTAAATCAAGAGGCTAGACACGGTTTATGGAATTATATAAGTGCGCATTTTTCTATGGTTAATGAAGTAAAAGGCGATAATTATACGAACGAGCCGATGGCGTTTTTGCTTGAAGATAGTGAAATAACCGAAAAAATTGAGCCATATTTTATGGCTAGAATTGTAGATTTAGAGAAATTTTTAGAAAAATATCCGTTTATTAATACAACAAGCGGAAATAGACTTACGTTTAATGTTACTGATCCTATGTTAGAATGGAATAATGGTACATTTTCTGTGACTTGGGATGAAGATGGAAATAATATTGTGTCAAGAGAGGAAATTTCTGAGCCGATTAGTTTAAGTATCCAGACTTTAGTTACTATGCTTATGGGATATAAACGACCTCGGTATTTAAAAAGAGTTGAAAGAATTGAGGCTATGAATAGTTCTATAAAGTTACTTGAAAAAGTTATTCCGTTAGAACAAGCTTATTTTTCGGATTATTTTTAAAAGGAGTTGTTTTTTACAGCTCCTTTTTGTT
>CAYZJZ010000115.1:0-4014 GCA_964478905.1 uncultured Eubacteriales bacterium | reverse complement strand
ACTGAACATAGATTGAAATTAGTCGACAAAAAAGTATATAATATCTCTAGATGTTAAAAAAATGGGAGGTAATATTATGGGATTAATTAAAGCAGCTTTTGGAGCAGTTGGAAGTACGTTAAGCGATCAGTGGAAAGAGGCTTTGCGTTGTGAAGAAATGGGCAACGATGTACTTATGATAAAAAAGACTACACCAAATGGAGTTATTTCAAATAAAAGTACGATTATTGTAGGACCGGGTCAAGTTGCTATTATATATGATAATGGTAGAATTGTTGATGCTACAGCTGAGGAAGGTATATATACGTTCGATAGTTCTTCGACACCGTCTTTATTTGCCGGACAATGGGGTGGAATGTTTAAAGAAATGTGGCAGAGGTTTACATATAACGGAGCGACTGCTAAGGAGCAAGCTGTTTATTTCTTTAACACAAAAGAGATAATCGGTAATAAGTTTGGTACTCCTAATCCTGTTCCGTATAAGGACTGGGGACATCCAATAATGAATGCACGAACCAATAGCTACATTGCTATGAGTGTAAAGGTAAAATGTTTCGGAACATATACAATTCAAATTGATGATCCGTTTTTGTTTATGTCTAAGATTGCCGGACTTTCAGATATTTATACTAAAGATCAATTGGTTGAACAAATAAGGTCTGAAGTTGTTGGTGCTTTTTCCAATGTTATGAATGGACTTGGCAGTGATAAATATAAAATAGAAGTTTTGGAACTTCCTAATAAAACTGATGAGATTAAGCAAATAATGGATCAAGAAGTTTTTGATAAGCCTATTCGTGAGCGCGGAATAAAGATAGTATCGTTTATTGTTGAAAGTTTAACTTTAGATGATGAATCGAATGAAAAAATTGATAACTATGAAATTGGTGGAGATGCTTACCAACAACAAGGTGTGCTTACTGGTGCATATGCTAGTGCTATACAAGGTGCTGCGAATAATGCAAATGGAGCAGCTAACGGATTTATGGGAATTGGTATGATGAATATGGCAACGAATGGAATGAATATGGGAGCAGCGTTTAATAATGCACAACCTATGCAACCTAATCCTTCTGCATTAAATCAAAATCCAATTAGTAATGCTACTCCAAGTCAAATGGAAAATGTGGCTATATCAAATGAAACTACTAAGCCTAACGGTTCGGTATGCACAAAATGTGGAAATCCTGTAAGCGGAAAGTTTTGCAGTAATTGTGGTGCTCCTGTTATTCAAAAGAAATTTTGCAGTAATTGTGGAACAGAAGTAACAGGAAATTTTTGTACTAATTGCGGAACAAAGGCTGAATAACGAGGAGGAAGTTTGATGAACGCTACTGATCATAAATGTCCTGCATGTTCGGCTTCTTTGCCGTTTAATCCCGAGAATGGCAATTGGAAATGTGAATATTGTGGAACAGAGTATACGTTGGAAGAACTTGAAAAATTTGAAGCTAAAAATAAAGAACGCGAAACTAAAAGGAATAAGTTTTGCGGGAGGAAAATGGATATAGATGAGTACAGCTGTCCTAATTGTGGTGCGAAAATTGTTACTGATGAGAATACTGCTGCTACATTTTGTGTATATTGCGGTAGTACTTCTATTATAAAAAATCGGATTTCGGATATGCTAGAGCCTAAGTCTATTATTCCATTTAAAACGACAAAGGCTCAGGCAATAGAGGCTTTTAAGAAATGTACTAAAGGCAAATTATTTGCTCCGAAGGACTTTGCTAAAAAAGAACAGATAGAGAAGATATCCGGAATTTATATTCCTTTTTGGCTATATGATTGTGATGCAGATGGAAAAATCGAATGTACCGGAACTAGGATAAAAACATGGCGTTCTGGAGATTACCGCTATACAAAAACTGATACATATAGAGTAGTAAGATGCGGAAATGCGGAGTTTGAAAGAGTGCCAGTTGATGGTTCTAAAAAGTTTGATGATGATACAATGGATTCAATAGAACCGTTTAATTATGATGAATTGACTGAGTTCTCTTCGTCATATTTATCCGGCTTTTTGGCTGAAAAATACGACGTTAATGATGATGAGGCGTATGAAAGAGCTAGATTACGAATGACAGAGACAATAAAAAATAAGTTAAAGAGTCAAATTATTGGATACGATACGGTTATAACTAATTCTGAACAATTTGATATTGATAATTTGAATACAGATTATGTGATGTTTCCTGTATGGCTACTTAACGTTAAATACAATGGTAAAATGCACACTTTTGCAATGAACGGTCAAACGGGGAAAATGATAGGAAATATTCCTGTTTGCATTCCTAAAGCTGTGCTTTGGGCGCTTGGTGTATTTTTAGGAAGTTTCGGAATTATATCTTTGATTATGTATTTAATGTAGGAGGTGGCAAAAGTTGAGAAAAATAGTTGCTTTTATGATTACATTTATGTCATTGGTTAATGTTGCTTTTGCTACTCCTAACTCGACTGTTCCGATTGTAGATAATAGTACAAAAGTTTACGATTTTGCTGATTTGTTGTCTACTACTGAGGAAGATAGTTTATATAATTCTATTGTTGAATTTATTCAAACTTATAATTTGGACATGGCAGTTGTTACGATTAATCATAATTTTACTTCGGCAATGAGGTATGCAGATGATTTTTATGATTATAACGGTTTCGGTGTTGGATCTACAAATGATGGTTTGCTTTTTCTAATTGATATGGATAACAGGGAAATGTACATTACGACTACCGGTACTGCTCAACTTGTTTATGATGATTATCGCATAAATAAAATTTTAGATGCTACATATGCTGAAATTATTAATCAAGATTATTATGGTTGTGCAGGCGAGTTTGTAAGGTTATCTCAAGATTATGCAAGTCTTGGGATACCGGATAGTAATAAATATGCTGATATTGATGAATACGGAGATTATTATGTTACAACTACAAATAATAAAAGCGTAAATTTTGAGGTTGCGTTTGTTATTGCTGGGATAATAACTTTAATATTTATGATTATTTCATTGTCTAAGCATAGAATGATAAAGAAAGCATCGGAAGCGAAACACTATTTAAAAAATATAAGAATAACAAATAGAGTAGATAATTTTTTACATACACATACGTCGAAAGTTTATATACCGCCTGCGAATACATCATCCGGTGGTGGATCATCAACACATCATAGTAGTAGTGGAAGAAGTCATGGCGGAGGCGGAAGAAGATTTTAAGGGAAAGTGGAAAGATATGATAATAAATGATTTCGATATTAAGCAAATTGCTGAATCAGGCGAGTGCTTTAGATGGAATAAGATTAAAGATAATCATTATTCCGGGATTATAGGCGAGAATTATTGTGAAGTTTTGCAAGATGGAAAAAATGTAGAGTTTTTAGGCATATCTGAGGAAGATGTTAAATATTATTTTGATTTAGATAGAGATTATTCGAAGATAAAAGAGTTTTATAGAGCGGACGATGTGTTGAATAAGGCTATTGGCTTTGGAGAGGGGATTAGAATACTAAATCAAGATAAATTTGAAACTTTAATTTCGTTTATAATTTCTGCTAATAATAATATACCCAGAATAAGAAAATCTGTTGAAAAAATTGCTAATAGATATGGAAAGAAAATTGCTGATGGTAAATTTGCTTTCCCTACGCCAAAGGAACTACAAGTTGCGACTGAAGAAGAATTAAAAGAAACCGGCGTTGGCTTTAGAGCTAAGTACATAGTAAATACTTGTCAGGCTATAAATAATGGATTTGATTTGGAGAAGGTTGCGAAGTTGCCTACTAAGGAATGTAAGAAGGAACTTATGAAATTAATGGGTGTTGGACCGAAAGTTGCTGACTGTGTAATGCTTTTTTCTATGGGAAAGATAGACGCTTTTCCGGTTGATGTTTGGATTAAAAGAATAATGGAGAAACTATACATAAAAGAAGAAATGTCACTTAGTCAAATTCAAAAGTACTCGGAAGAAAAGTTTGGAGAATACGCAGGAATTGCACAACAGTACTTATTCTTTTATGCA
>CAYZJZ010000114.1:0-4015 GCA_964478905.1 uncultured Eubacteriales bacterium | reverse complement strand
AAGGATTTAACAGATATATCTAAAGGAAATATGAGTTCAGCTAATAGGATAGAATCGTTTAAAAAACTATATAATAACTTTTTTGAAGATAAAGAATTTATTGGAATCGATGATGAAACATTTGAGCCTCAAATAAAACTAAAGAGTAATGGGAAAATTTTAAATATTAAAGACTTAAGTTCAGGTGAAAAACAAATATTTTTTAGAGGTGGCTCTTTGTTACAGCATAATGCTGAAAATGCTATAATTTTGATAGATGAGCCAGAGATAAGTATGCATCCAGAATGGCAACAGAAAATACTAGAATTTTATAGAGGTATAAGTAAAACGAGTCAATACATTTTGTCTACCCACTCTCCACATATTGCATATTGTTGTAGCAAGGATGAGATACGAGTAATAAAAAAGATGAATGGAAAAATAGAGCTTGAAGAAATAGGCACTCCATATGGAAAAACAATAGAAGAAGTTTTAACATCTGTGTTTGAATTAGAAACAGTAAGAAACTATGAAGTACAAGAAAAACTTGATAAATATAAGTTGTTGTATGAAAATAAAGAAACTTTATCTGATGAGAAAATTAAAGAAATGAATAAATTAAGAGAGGAATTAGATAATTATATAGCACCTGATGATCCTGAAATAGCCATGTTAGATTTTAAAAATGATACTGACAAACTAAGAAGAATATTAAAAGAGTTGGGTGGTGGAGTTAATGCATAAAGTTGTCAGAAATGAACCACCTGAAGGATTAAAAATTAAAGATAAAGAATTACAAGATAAAATAAATAATAATCTTGATGTAGATGTTGAGTGGAGTGCATTTACCAAAACAAAATTAAAGAAAGAAACTTTATTGGCATTAGAAAATATGTATGCTGGATGTTGTGCGTATTGTGAAGGAAATATTGGAGAAACCGATTATGCGGAAATAGAGCATTTTAAACCAAAAAGTAAATTCCCAGAGTTAGCGTATAAATATGATAACCTTCATTATTCTTGTACAAAATGTAATAAGAATAAGGGGAATAACTACAGTGAGCTTATGATAGATCCTTGCATTGAGGATCCAGAATTACATATAAAATATCAAGGCAATTATGCTATAGCAATTGACAAGCAAGGAAGTTATACAATAAATGTAGTAAAGTTAAATGATAGAATAAGGTTAAAAAGAAGATATAATAGATTAAAGGAAATACAAGAAAGAATAGATTTACTAATAGAACTTTTGGAAAGAAAAGATGAATTAAATGATGAAAGCATGAGTGTTGTGAATATGTTGATGGGTAGAACAATAAAAGAAATATCTCGATTTATGGAACATGGTCAAGCATATTGTAGTATGATAAAGCATAACTTTGGTGAAGACATAAAGTGCCTAAAAGATATCAAATTAAGCTGTGATTGATTTAATATCTTTTATATCATGAAAGGTTAGTGCTTGAATGATTTTGCTATTTAGATTACTTTTACATAATTAGTTTTTGACGAAAAGAATAGAATAAAGCCAAACTCAACACGAGTTTGGCTTCTTTCAACTTTCCTGACATTGCATTACGGTTGCATTTAAATGATTTTTTTGGGAGGCAGTTAAATATTTTTTTATTGCATTACGCTTGCGTTAAATAGTTTGACGAAAGTTATCAGCCCATATATAATTGGGGTGTAGAGGATGGTGAAATGAATTTGGGTAATAATAAAAGGCAAAAGAAACTAGCAAGAAAACAAGAAAATAAAAAAGCTGAAAAAATTGAAAAATTAATGGGATGGTTACCGTTAATAGTAATATCATTTATTACAACATTGACATATTTATGTAGAATATTTTGGTTTAGAGGTATGGCAGATTATTATAATATGGACTCAATCTATATACAAGGTAATTATCCAAATACCCTAACCGATGTTTTACTTTCTATTGCTGGTTGCATAATTGTTTATGTGGGATTTTATAAAATATATGAATGGTTTGTTAGTAAAAAGGGCATTGGTATAAAGCTTTTAAAAATAATTGAGGCTGTTTTAGGATTAGCAATGCTAAATTTTATATTAGTTTTATGTTTTTATGATAAGAGCATGAATATTTATGCTAAGATATTACTGAGTATTTTTGCTAGTATTATAGAATATATTATATATATGACATTTGTAATAATTTCATATAATGATATTCATAAAAGAAATCGTAAGAAAATATCTTGGTCATCATATATAATTATATTTGTTATCTGGCTTGTAAGTTTATGTTGGTTAAGTCATAACTTAGCATATGAACAAATGTCAAAACTAAAGAAATACGAAATTATTGAAACTGAAATCGAGAACAAAGCTATAGTTGCGAAGTATCAGGATATGTTCTATACATACAATTGTGAAATTAAGGATAGAGAATTAATTATTTATACAGATGAAAGTGAAATGCTTGATATGAGGAATACCAAGGTTAAGAAAATTGATTTTGATAAAGTAACTGTAAAATAGTAAAAAAGAGCTCCTCCAAATTTGCGGAGGAGCTTATCTTATAAGTTAATCAATAAATCTTGCTCAGCTAAGTAATTCGTGTAAAGATCATCTTGCTGGTTTTCAAACTGTGCGAAAACACTGGTATAAGTGTCAAGGGTAGTATCAATCTTTTTATGCCCGAGTTTCTTTTGAAGAACTTTAGCACTCATACCGCTTTCAATACAGCGAGTCGCAAAAGTATGACGAAGCATGTGAAAATTAACATCCCAGCCTTTATCTATTCTATATTTTTTACAAATTCGTTTAATATAGCTTGTTACTTCGCCAGGATGCACTAAAGAGTTATTAGGGTAGTCGTAAAACAACAATTCCATAGGATTTGGAACCCAGTAGCGTAGGGCAGAATCAAGAACATGCTTAACTATTGGAGTAATAGCAATTTTCCTTTTGGATGCATAAGTTTTTGTTGTATTTCCCATGATAACGTTTTCGTGCTCATCTCTAGTTAAGGTAACTCGTATATTTATAAAACCATGTTCTAAATCAATATCCTTATATCTATTAAGAGCTAATATTTCTCCAATTCTCATTCCAGTATAAAGTGAAAGTAGGATAATATTTTTATAAGGATGAGTCCGTTCTTCATTTTCAAGAACTTCAACAAGCTTTCTTTGACCTTCTACAGTAAAAGCTTCGACTTCCTTATCACATTTTGAGGATTTTGGTCTTGGGACATCTTCTTTATCAAGCATAGGGTTTTCAGTTATATATTTTCGCTTATATGCTTTAGCAAATGCCTTATTAACTAGCGAATAGATTTTTCGTATATACGAATTAGAATAGTGTGTTTGCGAATTAAAGAAAGTTACTAGTTGTCGAATGGATATCTTTTGAATAGGAGTAGTATATATTGGACTTCGTTTTATTACTCTTAAAGTTCCTAAATCCCTTCCATAAGTTCGTTTTGATACTAAATTAGAATTGAACTTATCCTGAACAATTTCCTCTAATAGTTCTCCTAATGTAATATTAGTTTCTTCGATATAAGTATTATCCCTAATATCTTTTAACTGATTAGCAATCTTGGTACTAACATCTTTTCGAGTATTTCCATATACAGTTTTTCTTTTAACCTTTCCATCGGCTTTATATCCTACGACATATTGTCCAAGCCATTTGCCAGTCTTTTCGTTATAAAAAATACTGCCTTCTCCATTTCCTTTTTTTCTTGCCATAATAAAAAATCTCCTTTCATGTTTTTCATCAAATACCTTGAAAAGAGATTAGAAATGCCTTAGAATAAAAATATGAATACTTTTCAAAGTATTTGTGGGGGATAACATACGCTAAGTTTGCCGACTAGGAGTATGTTATCTTTTTTTATTAAAAATTGTTGCTCGAAAGTTAATCCGAGCAATCAAATTTTACATCAAATGTTTTCTTCGTAGTTCAGCAATCGTTCCTATTATTTTTACAGGAAGTTTGCTAATTTCTTTATTGGTATAAGACATAGGATCATAAGATGGGTTAATTGGTTGAAGTATTATAC
>CAYZJZ010000113.1:2877-4029 GCA_964478905.1 uncultured Eubacteriales bacterium | reverse complement strand
GTATGGAATTGTATTTAATATGGTTAACGAAAATTTTTAATAAATATGACGATATTTATGAATTTTTAAAAAATGAAAATGTTGAAAATGTCTTTAATTCAAATGAAATTAGTTCTAAGTTATCTGAAGCAACCAAAAGTAAGTTGCTTTCTCAAAAATTAAAAGATGAAGCAAAATATGAATATGATTATTGTCTAAAAAATAATATAAATATTCTAACTTTCAATTCGTCCGAGTACCCAATAAATTTAAGTCATATTCCATCTCCCCCACCCTTACTTTATTATAAAGGAAATTTTTCACCCAAAGACGAATGTTCAATTTCTGTAGTAGGTTCAAGAAATTTTACTGAATACGGTAATTTTGCGACTAAAAAAATTGTTTCTGAATTATCATTAGCCGGAATAACTATTATAAGTGGTATGGCAATCGGAATAGATTCATTCGCTCATACTTACGCTTTAGCCCAAAAAGGACGAACAATTGCAGTTCTAGGAAGTGGAATAAAAATTATCTATCCGGCACAAAATAAAAAACTTTTTTATGAAATAATAGAAAATGGAGCAGTTGTATCTGAATTTCCAATAAATACGTCAGCTCATCCTAGAAATTTTCCGATAAGAAATAGAATTGTGGCCGGACTTTCTTTGGGGACTCTTGTTGTCGAAGCAAAGTTAAAAAGCGGTTCTATGATAACTGCCGGACTTACCGGAGAATACGGAAGAAATATATACGCCGTTCCCGGTAGTATTTTTAGTCCTTCTTCCGAGGGAACGAACGCTTTAATAAAAGACGGGGCAAAAATTGTAACAAATGCTCAAGATATACTTGAAGACATTTATACTGAAATTGGTCAAATTGTTCCAAAACCTACCCAACTGAGTTTATTTACTCCGGACAATTTAACTGAAGTAGAAAAAGAAATTTATTCATTACTTTCACTAGAGCCAGTTTTAATAGATACATTGATACCTAAAACAACCATACCTCTAACTAAAGTACTGGAAACTCTTACTATCCTAGAATTAAACGGATATATTAAACAACTTCCTGGTCAAAAATATCAAATAAATCTTTAGGGAATAAAACTAACTATGATTTTTTCCCTTTGGTAACTCGCCCTTTTAGCTAACAATATTATCTTTTGCCAAA
>CAYZJZ010000113.1:0-2777 GCA_964478905.1 uncultured Eubacteriales bacterium | reverse complement strand
ATTTTTTCCCTTTGGTAACTCGCCCTTTTAGCTAACAATATTATCTTTTGCCAAATAGTAACCGTATATAAGTGTGTCGAAAAATAATTGTTGCATATTTTTTTTATTTAATGTACACTCTATTTGAATTATACAAGTTGCTTATTTAGCAACAGAATTGGAGGAAATTATGGCTAATTACTTAATCATTGTAGAATCACCGGCAAAATCAAAAACCATAAAGAAGTTCTTAGGAAATAATTATAAAGTACTCGCCTCGATGGGGCACATCCGAGATTTACCTAAAAGCCAACTCGGAATTGATATAGAAAATAATTTTGAACCGAAATATATTAACATACGAGGTAAAGCGACATTAATAAAAGAATTAAAAACTGCTGCTAAAAAAAGCAAAAAAGTTTTTCTTGCAACCGACCCTGATCGCGAGGGAGAAGCTATATCTTGGCACCTTATGCATTTACTTGATGTGCCTGAGGAAAGTCTAAAAAGAGTTACATTTAACGAAATAACTGAAAATGCTGTAAAAAAAGCTATTGCAAATCCAAGAAATATTGACATGAATTTAGTAGATGCTCAACAAGCAAGGCGTGTTTTAGACAGAATTGTAGGTTATAAAATAAGTCCCCTACTTTGGAAAAACGTAAAAAAAGGCCTAAGTGCCGGACGTGTTCAATCAGTAGCATTAAAACTAATTACAGACCGCGAAGCTGAAATAGAAAAATTTAATCCGGAAGAATATTGGACACTAGTTGCAAAACTTGAAGATAAAAAGTCTAAAAAGACCTTAGAAGCTAAATTTTATGGAACTCTTGATAAAAAAATAGAGTTAGCCAATAAATCACAAGTAGATACAATACTTTCAGAATTAAAGAATGCAAAATATATAGTTTCTAACATAAAACCGGGAGAAAAAAAGAAATATCCAGCTCCTCCATTTATAACAAGCTCTCTTCAACAAGAAGCCTCCAGAAAATATGGATATGGAACGTCTAAAACAATGATGATAGCCCAACAACTTTACGAAGGCCTAGATATAGCCGGTCACGGAACTGTCGGACTTATAACTTATATGAGAACTGACTCGACACGTATCTCTGTTGAGGCTCAACAAGAAGCGAAAAAAATAATTTTAGAAAAATATGGAGATTTCTTCTACCCTGCTACTCCAAATGTTTATAAAACTAAGAAAAATGCCCAAGATGCCCACGAAGCCATTCGCCCTTCATACATTTCAATAACGCCTGAAGAAGCAAAGTCTTCGCTTACAAATGATCAATATAAATTGTATAAACTAATCTGGGAAAGATTTATGGCGAGCCAAATGACTCCGGCAGTATTTACTACTTTATCAATAGATATAACTGCTAATAATTATTTATTTAAATCTTCCGGCTCTCAAATAAAGTTCCCGGGATTTATGACTTTATATACTGAAACAATCGAAGGAAATAGCGAAGATGAAAAAGATGTATTGCTCCCTAGTTTAGAAGGAAATCAGCAATTACTCGAAAAAGAATTAAATCCTGCTCAACATTTTACAGAACCACCGGCAAGATATTCAGAAGCTTCTTTGGTAAAAGCTTTAGAAGAAAAAGGAATAGGTCGCCCAAGTACTTATGCACCAACTATAACTACTATCATTACTCGTGGATATATCGAAAGAGAAAAGAAAATTTTATATCCTACCGAGCTTGGAACAATTGTAGAAAACTTATTAGAAGTGCATTTTAAGGATATTATGGATATTACCTTTACTGCTTCTATGGAAGATAAACTTGATTCAGTCGAAGAAGGTAAAGAAAAATGGAAGGATGTAATTAAAGATTTTTATGATCCTTTTGCAATAACTCTAAAAGAAGCCGAAGAAAAAATCGGAAAAGTTGAATTAACATATGAAGAAAGTGATGTTAAATGTGAAAAATGCGGAAGGATGATGGTAATTAAACAAGGAAAGTACGGTAAGTTCTTAGCGTGTCCAGGGTTCCCTGAATGTAGAAACGCAAAACCAATAGTTGAAGAAACTCCATATGAATGTCCTATATGTCGTGGTAAAATACTAATAAAAAAGACTCGTCGTGGTAAAAAGTATTATGCTTGTGAAAATAGTAAAGCTTGTAACTTTATGATTTGGGATACCCCAACCGATGAAAAATGTCCAAAATGCAAAAATTTTATGTATAAAAAAGGTAAAAAATTAATTTGTTCAAATCAAGACTGCAAATATGAGAAAAACATTAATTAAAAAAAGTTACTACTACGAAAATTTCTGACTGTTGTGTAAAAGAGCGCAAAATACCCCTAGGCCAATTTAAATCATCTCTAGTTTTTCACTTATTTGATTTTTTATATTTTCGTGGTACAACTTTTATGTGTTTTTTGGAGGATTTAGGTAACTTGTGCATTTATTTGCACTTGGTATCCTAAATCCTTTAATTTTCAAATATGCATTTGCTTTTTTTGTAATCGATTTATATTTATTAATTTTACTTCTATTAGGCTTTTGCTGTATCTAGTCGTTTCCTTAATTCTCTTCGGTCCCGACTATAAATATAACTGTCTTTTAGTAGTCCGTGTTGTAATAAATCTGTAATCCATTCTAAATCTAATACATCTATTTTTACATTCTCTCTTATTTATCATTGGATGCTGTAAGTTTTTTATTTCAAAAATATTTACTAATGATTTCTAATATGATGCTGTACTTTCTATTGCGATTTTTTAGATCTACAACTGTTCCTTTAATTTATATAAAATATTTAACGCATCAATTGGCGTAA
>CAYZJZ010000112.1:0-4029 GCA_964478905.1 uncultured Eubacteriales bacterium | reverse complement strand
AATGTGTTCTACATAGAGGGACAAAAAAGCAATTTTTGTTTCTCTTGGTACAGTACAATGCTTTATTCTAATGATAAACGAGTTTTTTTACATTCCATTTAAATAGGTTTACTTTTAATGTTTTTCTTTGTATGACAAGCTTCCGACATTCCACAACAACCACAGTTACAACCGCAAGACGACTTGCCGTTTTTCTTATTTTTTACCAATGAAACAATTATAGCAGTTACAATTAAAGCTAAAACGATACATATAATAAAACTTGCAAAGTTCATATAAAAGCCTCCTTTTATGTTCAAACCATAAGTAAATAGCTTTGGTTTATAGATAATTAATGGCTCGAACGACATAATATAAACAGCAAAAGTAGATTAGCGTTGTCCTTTGCTTAAATTTATGTCTTCACTTAATTTAGTAGATTCCTTGTAAGGACGGAATAACATATAAATCATATATACCAAAATTATAAATGCAACAACTACACCTATTAAATTAGCATTACCATTAAATAAATTACCGAATTGATTTATCATTAACGACACAGCATATGCAAATCCGCATTGATAAGTAATAGCAAACCAAGTCCATTTTGTATTATTCATCTCACGTTTTATCGCACCAATTGCCGCAAAGCAAGGAGCACAAAGTAAATTAAACGCTAAGAATGAATATCCGCTCACACTTGTAAATGCTTCGTTAAGAGTAGTATAAACATTTCCGGCTGCACCATATAAAATTCCCATAGTTCCAACAATGTTTTCTTTTGCAATTAGACCTGTAATAGAAGCAACAGTAGCTTCCCAAGTTCCCCAGCCAAGCGGTTTAAATATCCAAGCAATACCTGAGCCGATTACTGCAAGTATTGAAACACTAAGTTCATCTTCGCTAAGCATTCTAAATGTTCCGTCTACAAATCCGAAATAAGAAGTAAACCAAACTAACATAGTAGATAAAAGTATAATTGTTCCGGCCTTTTTAATAAATGACCAACCGCGTTCCCACATAGAACGTAAGACATTTTTTACAGTCGGCATATGATAAGCAGGTAATTCCATAACAAACGGAGCAGGATCTCCGGAAAACATTTTTGTTTTCTTCAACATAATTCCGGAAACAATTATAGACAACATACCAACAAAGTAAGCACTTGTCGCAACCCACGCTGAGCCTCCGAATATTGCTCCGGCAATCATTGCAATAAATGGAATTTTAGCCCCACAAGGAATAAATGTTGTAGTCATAATTGTCATACGACGATCGCGTTCATTTTCAATAGTTCTTGACGCCATAATTCCCGGAACACCGCATCCTGTTCCAATTAACATTGGGATAAATGATTTACCGGATAGTCCGAATTTCCTAAAAATACGATCCAAAACAAACGCAATACGAGCCATATATCCACAAGCTTCAAGGAAAGCTAATAGTAAAAATAGAACTAGCATTTGAGGAACAAATCCTAAAACAGCTCCAACACCGGCAACAATACCGTCTAAGATTAGTCCGCTAAGCCAAGCCGGAGTTTCTGCTTGTTCAAGTAAATCTCCAAGTAAAGCTGGGATACCCGGTATCCATATTCCGTAGTCTTCCGGACTTGGTTCGTTAAATCTGTTTTCTTCAAAGTATTTTACAGCCTCTAAATAAGTCATAGGGATTACAGTTTCTTCATCAATATCATCCGGAATAGAGGAGTAGTACACAGTCATTTCATCAACATTAAGAGTTTCTTCGTCTTCTACTTCACAAATAGCCGAATCAGAGCCGGGAGTAAAGGATTTTAATTCCTCTAATGTAGCATCTACCGAACTTTGTTCAATATTTTCTGTTTCTATATCTGTAAATGCACTAATTGCATTTTGTGCATTTGAATAGGTTTCGGCTATTTCTTCATATTCGCTTGCACCAATTCCGAAAAGATGCCAACCATCGCCGAAAACACCGTCATTTGCCCAGTCGGTAGCCAAAGTTCCTACTGTAACCATAGATAAGTAGTAAACTAAAAACATAATCAAAGCAAAAATAGGAAGGCCAAGCCATCTGTTTGTTACAATTCTGTCGATTTTATCTGAACTAGATAAAGTACCTGTATTTTTCTTCTTGTAACAAGCTTTAATTATAGATGCAATGTAAATATAACGCTCGTTTGTTATAATAGACTCTGCATCATCGTCCATTTCCGATTCAGCAGATTGTATATCGTCTTCTATATGAGATAGTACATTTTTATCAATATTTAATCTTTTTAAAACTTTTTCATCACGCTCAAATATTTTTATTGCATACCAACGTTGTTGTTCCTCCGGAAGAGTATGGAGAGTTGCTTCTTCAATATGAGCAATTGCGTGTTCAACACACCCTGAAAAGCTGTGCTTCGGAACAGTTTTTCCGTTTCTTGCAGCATTTATTGCAAGTTCTGCTGCCTCGGTAATTCCGGTTTCTTTTAATGCAGAAATTTCAACAATTGGACAACCTAGTTGGTTAGACAATTCTTCCGTATTAATTTTATCTCCGTTTTTTCTGACAATATCCATCATATTAATTGCAATTACTACCGGAATACCAAGTTCAACGAGCTGAGTTGTTAAATAAAGATTTCTCTCAAGGTTTGTTCCGTCAATAATATTCAATATAGCATCAGGACGTTCGTCTATCAAATAATTTCTTGCAACAACTTCTTCTAAAGTATAAGGAGAAAGGGAATAGATACCCGGAAGGTCCGTAATTATAACTCCGTCGTGTTTTTTTAATTTTCCTTCTTTCTTTTCTACTGTAACACCTGGCCAGTTACCTACAAATTGGTTAGAACCGGTTAAAGCGTTAAATAACGTCGTTTTCCCACAGTTTGGGTTACCAGCAAGAGCAATTCTTAAATTCATATTAAAATACCTCTCTTTCAGTAATTTTTATTATTTATTCAATTTCTATCATATCTGCATCAGATTTTCTAAGCGACAATTCATATCCGCGAACAGTTACTTCGATCGGATCACCAAGCGGTGCAACTTTTCTAACACAAATTTCTATACCTTTAGTTATCCCCATATCCATAATCCGACGTTTTATAGCACCTTCACCATTAAGTTTTACAACTTTGTAAGTTTTTCCGATTTCAGCTTGCTTTAATGTTTTCATAATCATATCTCCCTTCTAAAAACACTATATATAGGCAAAATTCGCCATTATATCATAATTTTTCTTGCCATTTCTTCACTAATAGCAATTCTTGATTCTTTAATATTTACAATTACATTTCCGTCTAGTGTATTTATAATCGTTATTGTCGCACCGACTACAAACCCTAAGTCTTCAAGGTGTTTTCGTATTTCCGGTGTACCGCTTATTTTTTTGATTATACTTTCTTCACCAACGTTTGCAAAAGATAGTGGCATCATATTAAGTCCCTCCAGTTCATTGGTTAGCAACAGCTAACTGAACAGTTTTAAAATAGTTAGCCGTCGCTAACTAAGATTATAATACGATATTTATATTTATTTGTCAATAATTTTTTAAAAAAATTACTAATTTAAAGTTCATTATCTTTTGCAAAACAGTAAATATGAATAGCAAAAAATGTGAGGATATTTGTAACTTGAACTTTTTATTACTTCGTGCTATGATTTATAAAATGAAGGTAGGAGGAAAGAATATGACTTTACAGGAATCCGGAGAGATGTATTTAGAAACTATTTATATTTTATCTAAGAGTAATGATACTGTACGTTCGCTTGACATAGCTGAATATATGGGATTTTCTAAGCCGAGTGTAAGTCGTGCTATGGCGTTATTAAGAGACGGAGAATATATTTTGGTGGATAAAAGCGGTTACATAACTTTAACTCCAAGTGGTAAAGAAATCGCTGAGAAAATATATGAGCGACATACTTTATTAACAGAATATTTAGTAAGACTTGGAGTAAATGAAAAAACAGCAAGTGAAGATGCTTGCAAAATGGAACACGATATTAGTGATGAATCTTTTGAGGCGATAAAAAGAGATATAGTTAAGAAAAAAACAGTCAGTGAGGAATA
>CAYZJZ010000111.1:0-4039 GCA_964478905.1 uncultured Eubacteriales bacterium | reverse complement strand
CGTTCCTTGACAAGCTTTTAGATAAGTCATATACTAACTTCGGTGGATTGTATCCATAAGTTTAGTAAGGAGGAAGACATTATGGCAAAATTAACTGAAATACGTTGGCACGGTCGTGGTGGACAAGGCGCTAAAACCGCATCATTATTGCTTGCTGACGCTGCATTTAATACCGGTCTTTATGTTCAAGGATTCCCTGAATATGGTCCGGAAAGAATGGGTGCACCAATTACTGCTTATAACAGAATAAGTGATGAAAGAATTACTGTTCATAGCAATATCTATGAGCCTGATTATGTAGTAGTCGTTGACGACTCTTTAATTAAGTCTGTTCCTGTAACAGCCGGACTTAAAGAGACAGGTGCTATTATCGTCAACACAACAAAGTCTCCAGAAGAAGTTCGTGAAACTCTTGGGGGATATAAAGGTAAGATTTGCACAATTGACGCAAGATCAATTTCTATTGATTGTTTAGGTGCATACTTCCCTAATACTCCTATGCTTGCTGCTGTTATTAAAGTAAGCGGTATAATGGATGAAAATGCTTTCTTAGCTGATATGGAAGGTTCTTTTAGACATAAATTCGCTAAAAAACCTGAAGTTATTGAAGGTAATATGAATGCATTAAAACGTTCTATGCAGGAGGTTAAAGGTCTATGAGTAAATATGAAATAGTAAAAAATGATGTTTCTTACAAAGATATTACCGAAGGTGGAACTATTGCCCAACCTGGTAATTCAAAGCAATTTAACACTGGGGACTGGCGTTCTATGATGCCTATTTGGCACGAAGAAAAATGCAAACAATGCTTACTTTGCTATCCGGTTTGCCCTGATGCCTCTGTTACTGTTGATAAAGAAACAGGGAAAATGGTTGGTATAGATTATGAACACTGCAAAGGTTGTGGTGTTTGCACAAAGGTTTGTCCTTTCGGTGCTTATGATTTTACAGAAAACAAGTAATTTAAGGGGGTAAAAAAATGTCAATAAGAGAAAGATTAAGTGGTAACGAAGCTGTCGCTACTGCTATGAAACAAATTAATCCTGACGTTGTTGCTGCTTTCCCTATTACTCCATCAACAGAAATACCTCAATATTTTTCATCTTTCGTTGCTAACGGACAAGTTGATACTGAGTTCGTTGCTGTTGAAAGTGAACATAGTGCGATGAGTGCTTGTATTGGTGCTTCTGCTGCGGGAGCTAGAGCTATGACTGCTACTTCTTCAAATGGTATGTCGCTTATGTGGGAAATGCTTTATATTGCTGCAAGTTCAAGACTTCCAATTATATTAAATTTAGTTAACAGAACTGTTTCCGGTCCGTTAAACATTCATAATGATCATTCTGATTCTATGGGTGCTAGAGACTCAGGCTGGATTCAATTATATAGTGAAACAAACCAAGAAGCATATGATAACGCTATTATGGCTGTTAGAATTGCTGAACACAAAAATGTTCGTCTTCCTGTTATGGTTTGTCAAGATGGTTTTATCACAAGCCACGCTATTGAGAACATTGAACTTATCGAAGACGACAAGGTAAAAGCTTTCGTTGGAGAATTTAACGCTCCTTGGAGTTTACTTGATCCAAATAGTCCTGTTGCTGTTGGTCCTTTAGACCTTCAAGCTTACCATTATGAACATAAGATGCAACAAGCTATGGCTATGAAAAATGCTAAAAAGGTTATTATGGATGTTGCTGATGAATTCGAAAAAATGACAGGCAGAAAATACGAATTAATTGAAAAATATATGATGGATGATGCTGAAATAGCTATCGTTGTATTAAATTCTACTGCTGGTACAGCTAAAGCGGTTGTTAATGAACTACGTGCTAACGGAGTTAAAGCCGGTTTAGTAAAACCTAGAGTATTTAGACCATTCCCAACAGATGAAATTGCTGATGCTCTTAAGAATTGTAAAGCGATTGCTGTTATGGATAAAGCTGATAGTTTAAACGCTGCCGGTGGTCCTTTATTTGAGGAAGTTGTAAGTGCTATGTTTGCAAAGGGTGTAACCACTCCTAAGGTTATTAACTATATCTACGGTCTTGGCGGTAGAGATGTTAAAACTAACGATATTGAGCTAGTTTACAACAGACTTAGTGAAATTGTAAAGGCTGGAAATGTCGGCGAAGTTTATAATCATCTTGGTATTAGAGAATAATTTTGAAAGGAATGATAAAAAATGGCATATAATCTTAAAGAATATGCAAAAAAACCTGAGCGTCTTGCTCCCGGTCATAGAATGTGTGCCGGTTGTGGAGCTCCTCCGGTTGTAAGAGCTATTTTACGTGGACTTCATCCAGAAGATCACGCTGTTATAACTTCTGCAACAGGTTGTTTAGAAGTTTGTACTTATACTTATCCATACACAGCTTGGGAAGATTCTTTTATTCACAGTGCATTCGAAAACTCGGGTGCTACTTGTTCAGGTGCTGAAGCTGCATACGAAGCTTTAAAGAGAAAAGGAAAACTTCCTACTGATAAAGATGTTAAATTCTTAGCTTTTGGCGGAGACGGTGGAACATACGATATCGGTTTCCAATCTATGTCCGGAGCTATGGAAAGAGGACACGACATGGTATACTTCTGTTATGATAACGAAGCATATATGAATACAGGTGTTCAACGTTCTTCTGCTACTCCAAAGTATGCAGATACATCTACAACTCCTGCCGGTTCTGTAAAGCCTGGTAAGTTACAATTTAGAAAGGATTTAACAATGGTTATGGCTAACCACCACCTACCATATGTTGCACAAACTGCTTGTTTCAAGAACTTTAGTGATATCACAACTAAAGCTGAAAAAGCTATTTATACAAAAGGTCCTTGCTTTGTAAACTGCCTTGCTCCATGCCCTACAGGTTGGAAGTATAATTCTTCTGATTTAATGAAGGTTAATGAGTTAGCTGTTGAAACTCGTTTCTGGCCTATTTACGAAGTTGAAAACGGAAAGTATACAATTAACTACATTCCGAAGGAAAGAGTTCCTGTTGAAGAATTCCTAAAACTTCAAAAGAGATTTAAACATTTATTCAAACCTGGCAACGAATGGATGATTGAAGAAATTCAAGCTGATGTTGATGCTAGATGGGATGAATTGATGAAACTTGCTGAAATGAATAAGTAAATAAATAAAAAACTCCGAGTAACCCTTAGATAAAATCTAAATTTTTACTTGGAGTTTTTTTACAATAAAATATTATCTAATAATTTTAAATATCTTGTAATGTTCATTTGTAAAATATAAAGCCTCTGAATTATAAGCACTATCAGTACTACAGTATATTTCTTGCAAAATTTGTCTATGCTTCAATTCTTCAATTTTATCTTCATTTTTTAAGAAGCCTATAGTATGAATATAATAATCAAAATTACCTGTAAGTAGTGCTTTTTCCAATATTTCTCCTCCATTACTACTTTTTATTTGTTCCTTTTTTTCTGAACTTTCATAATCATAAGTTATAAATGAGCTATATTGATTCGTAGTCAAACAAAATATTTTATTTTTCCCTTCTAAATATGGAATTATTGACGCAGTACTCGTATCATCAATACAACAAATTTGTGCACTCTCTTCTAAATTATTATTTATGAATTCTCCACACTCCTTTGAAAGCGAATAATTGTAAAAAGTATCCAATTTTATCATATAATACGACAATATATCATTTGTAGCAAACATTATAACAATTGACAATATAAATATAATTCCTTTCCAATCATTCAAAGAGCTTTTTTCTGTGAATATCCAAAAACAAAAAACCAATATTAACATAACACGGAACGGTCAAGACCGTTCCCTACAGTAGTTCTAGTGGTAACCTTCTTTCATTTTTAAACCACTCAGAACATTTATCGTCAAAAAGGAGACTTAACTAAACACTAGTCCATGAAAGAAGTATTCGCTTAAATTTCCTCTACATAAACTTCATCATTTACCGCAACAACCGTAAACTTCTTCAAATTCGGTAAACTCTTTAGTTCCTCAAAATTAGCATATTCCTCAATTTGAGCTTTAGCCTCTTTTCTTTTTTCC
>CAYZJZ010000110.1:0-4138 GCA_964478905.1 uncultured Eubacteriales bacterium | reverse complement strand
GCAAAATATAACCATAGAAGGCAAGTAATAGATACTGCTACACTTCTAGAAAAAGGAGTATTGAAAGAAGCATTAGACGGAGATATTGAATATAATTATTTGTCTATAAGATGCTTGAATGACAGTATTGCATTAACGGCATATGCTAATAACTATTATGGTGTGGCTTTAAGTAAGGTATTAAAGTACTTTGATGATATGGCTAACAAGTATTACAAAGAAGTTAATATAAGACGTTTTTATCATTTTGAATATGATATTGTAGTAGAACAAGATTTTTTGTTAAAAATGACACAAATGGAAAAAATAAATGCAATTAAAGTTACTGTAGCTAAAGAATTAGTATCAAGTAGTGAGTTTATTGAAGTTAGTGGCATTAAAGAAATAAAAGATGAAGTAGAAATTTGTTTTAAACCTGTAAAAGGAAATAGCTTAGGGTTTTTAACGGCTAGAAATTTCTTTAACAAAAAATTAAATAATCCAGCTATAAAGAGAATGGTAATTGATGGCAAAATTGAAGGCATGTCTACAAGTATAGATACTGAGAAACTAAAGCAAAAGCATATAATTGAGGTTGAAGAAAGGTTTGATGGTAGTTTGAAATTAACAGAAATTTTTAATAAATTAAAAGAATTTGTAGGAGTTGAATAAAATGAAAGAAAAAGTAAAACCTGAAACAGAAATGGGGCTTTTAATTAAACAGTTTTGGGAGCAAAGAAAGTGTGAAACAAACAAATTTATTATTATACCTATATTAGTGTCAATATTAATAGGGTGTTGGGTAAATAACTTTTTGCTTCCGATAAAAACATTTGATATTAGAGGGTTTATAAATAATTATTTGACAATTCAAATAACTATCATAACATTGTTTATTAGTTTTAGCATAACTTATGTTACAATTTTGGTTACAGGGTCTGGAGCTAATATAGAAAAATTAAAAACAACTAAATCTAAAAGTGTAACAATGAATGGTGACAAAGTATATTTATACCAAATATTGTTAAATAATTTTACTTACAATATATTGATTCAAGCTATAGTGTTGATGCTAAGCTTTTTTCACTTTTTTATTATAGAGTATATAAGTAATATTGTAAGCATAATTTTATTATCTATACAATTTGGAATTATAGTTCATATAATAATTTTAACTGTAACTAATATGACTAATGTTTATTTTGCTTTTTGGAACTGTGAAAGCGAAGAAAAAAATAAGAAAAATTAAACTTAAATCTGTGTTATAATAATATTGTGAGAGATTAGTGGAACTTCCCTTAGTCTCTTTTATTATGCCTTGGAGGAGCTAAAAATGAATATTTGCACAAGAAATTGTAAGTATTATGAGTACTGTTTATTACTTCGCTATAACAATTGTAGGAAAGATTATATGAAAGAAGTAGAAGTTGAATATACGAAGGATAATATAGCAGTTATATATGTAAAGAAGTGTTCTAAATACCAAAACACAAACTTTTTTGCAGAGTCGATGGAAGCTGGTGTAAGAAATGAAAGACATTTACAAAAGCAAAAGATGGAGAGAGAGAAGAAAACAAATATTAAAACGAGATAATTACTTATGTCAGGAATGTAAGAAGTACGGCAGGCGAGTTGATGGAGAAGTAGTGCATCACATTATTCATGTTGATGAGACTCCTGAACTCGCCTTTATTGATGATAATTTAGTAACACTTTGTAGTAAGTGCCATAATAAACTGCACCCTGAAAAGGGCGGGTCTAAATCTTGGATTTAGGTATCCGCCGTTTCACAGAGTGCAAAGGTGGTAAGCATTACAAATGATATCCCCCCTTCCTTAGAAAGTATTTTTTATTTTCATGGGAACGGCGAAGGGGAGCTCTTTCCAAATATACGAAAATTTTAGAAAAGGGGGGGAATGGAATTTGGAAATAAAAAATATAAAATTAGACGAACTAATACCGTATGAAAAAAATCCAAGACTAAATGATAAAGCAGTAAAATATGTTGCAGAAAGTATTAAGGAGTTCGGTTTCAAAGTTCCAATAGTAATTGATAAAAATAATGTGATTGTAGCTGGGCATACGAGGTATAAAGCCTCAATAGAGCTTGGACTTACTGAAGTGCCATGTATTGTTGCAGATGATTTGACGGAGGAACAAGTAAAAGCCTTTAGATTAGCAGATAATAAGGTTGGAGAAATTGCAGAGTGGGATTTTGAATTACTTGCAGAAGAATTACAGGGAATAGACGATTTAGATATGGAGGCTTTTGGATTTGAGATGCCTAAAAATGATGAGGAAGTTGAAGAGGATGAGTATGATGTGGAACTTCCTAAAGAGCCAAAATCAAAACTAGGACAAGTATATAAACTTGGAAGACACAGACTTATGTGCGGAGATAGTACGAAGGTAGAAGATGTTGCTAAACTTATGGATGGAGCAAAGGCAGATATGCTACTTACTGACCCACCATATAATGTTGCTTATGAAGGTGGAACTAAAGACAAGTTAAAATTAAAAAATGATAATATGCCTGATGGGAAGTTTCGACAATTTCTTATAGAGGCATTTTCAAGAGCTAATGAAGTAATGAAAGAAGGCTCGGTGTTTTATATATGGCATGCTGATTCTGAAGGATATAACTTTAGAGGAGCATGCTTTAATATTGGTTGGAAAGTTAGACAATGCTTGATTTGGAATAAGAACAGTATGGTGCTTGGAAGACAGGACTACCAATGGAAACATGAGCCATGTCTTTATGGTTGGAAAGAAGGAGCATCACATTTATGGGCGACAGATAGAAAGCAGACAACAGTTCTTGATTTTGATAGACCAAGCAGAAATGCAGAACATCCAACAATGAAACCAGTTAAATTATTTGATTATTTAATAAAGAATAATACAAAAAGTGAAGATGTGGTTTTAGATTTATTTGCTGGAAGTGGTACTACTGTTATTGCTTGTGAGCAAAATAAAAGAATTGGTTATGTTATGGAACTAGATCCCAAGTATGTTGATGTAATAATTGATAGATGGGAAACCTTAACTGGAGAAAAAGCCGAACTTATATCTGAATAAAGGAGAAGAGTTATAGTGGAAAGGGAACTTGAGGATTACAAGAATAGCATAATAGAGAATATGAAGTCAGTCGGAACTTACAAAGACGAATTTTTGGATATAATTGATTCGCTTGCTAAGATTTATTACGATTACGATGATGCTTGTTATAAGTTTAAACAAAGTGGTAGTAATTTTATGATAAAGCATACCAATAAGTCAGGTGCAACAAATATTGTTAAAAATCCTTATTATTTAGTTATTGAAGGTCTCAGACAGAATATTCTTTCATACTCAAGAGAACTTGGACTTACTCCAGCTGGACTAAAGAAGATAAATGATAAGGAGCTAATAAAGAATCATAAAGTGAGTAAATTAGATAAGGCATTGGATAAGTTTGGCTAAGTATAAGAACTACGATATTGTATTAAAATATGCTAAAAGTATCGTAGAAGGTAAGAAGATAGCTTGTAAAGAATTAATACAGGCTTGTCAGAGATTTCTTGATGATTTAGAAAATCCGCTTTATGATTTCAAACCTAAGAGTGCAGAGTTTGTGATACAAATAATAGAGGAAACTTTCGTTCATACAAAAGGAGACTTAATGGGCGAGCCTTTTAAGTTAGAAAAGTGGGAGAAGTTTATTTGCTATAATATTGCAGGTTTTTATTTAAAAAGCACGAGTGAGAGACGATTTCACGAGGCTTTTATTTTTATACCAAGAAAAAATGGCAAAACCTCCTTTGTATCTGCTCTTGCATGGGCTCTTTCTTTATTAGATAGGAAAACTGCATCTAACTTATATATAATTGCTACCAAGTTAGATAGGGCATTAGAAAGTTTTAATATTATAAATAAAAACATTGAAATAATGGGAGAAAGTGAAAATTTTAAGATATTAGATAACAATACAGAACATAGTATAAGTCGTAGTTTTTATAACGAGCTTGGCGAGGAAACAGGCTCTATAAGAATTCAGGCATTGGCAAGCGATGCTAATCGTGCAGATGGACTTAATTCGAATTTGATTATATTAGACGAGATTCATGCTTATAGAAATGCGAATGAATATTTTGTTTATAAACAAGCTATGAAAGCATAT
>CAYZJZ010000109.1:0-4148 GCA_964478905.1 uncultured Eubacteriales bacterium | reverse complement strand
TTGACAAATTATTAAAACGTGGTAAGATATATTTTGAGGTGAATGAATTGAAAAAGAGTGTATATAGTTTAGTACTAATTGATGAGTTGGTCGATGCAATTGATAGAGAGGCTTATGAGCTTAATACGAACAGGTCTAATTTGATTAATCAAATTTTGGCTGAACATTTTTCTGTTGTAACTCCGGAGCAAAAGCTAAGAGAGATTTTTAATATAGTTGAGAAAAGAATTAAGGAGGCGGAGGAGCTTAAGGTTAAGTCTCAGCTTTCTGATTCTACTATGGCTGTTCAAAGTGCGTTGCGGTATAAATATAATCCTACTATAAGGTACGGAATAGAATTGTATAAAAATGCAAATGATGTTGTCGGAGAACTTAAAGTTTCTTTTAGGACACAGAATAAGCATTTAATTGAAGATATAACTAATTTCTTTATTATATGGTCTAATATGGAAAAGAAGTATATTGAAAAGTATTTTCCGGATAAACAAATTTTACTTCAAATAAAAGACGGAAAACTTATACGAAAGTTTATTGTTCCACGTGAGGAAAAAAACAGAACTAACGAGCAAATAGGAAAAGCTATTACAAGATATATTGAGTCATTAGATAAAATAATTAAGATTTATTTTAAACACATTGACGATTTTGAAACTGCTACAAGATGTATGGAAGAAGAATATATAAATTATTTGAATAATGAGCCAATTATTATTTGATTTTGAAGGGAAGGGGTTTGTATGAATGAACAAAAGTTTACGCAAAAGTCGATAGAAGTGATAAATTCAGCTCATAGTTTGGCTGTTAGCAATGAGAGTATGCAAATTGAACAGGAGCATTTATTATACGCGTTACTTAGTCAGGATAACGGACTTATTTTAGAACTTATTAAGAAAATGGGTATTGATGCGGATAGGTTTACCAGTGAAGTAAAACGTGTTATGGACGGACTTCCGGGAGTAAGCGGACCGGGTAGAGAACCGGATAAGGTATATGTTTCTCAAGATGTAGATAAGGCGTTAAATACTGCTGAAAAGAATGCTACTAAGATGAAGGATGAGTATGTTTCTGTGGAACATATTTTTATGGGATTATTAGAAGTCCCGAATTCTCATTTGAGTGAAATTTTTAGACTGTTTAATATAACGAAAGATAAGTTCTTAAAGGTTTTGATGACTGTTAGAGGAAATACACGAGTTACAAATGATACTCCAGAAGATACTTATAATGTTTTGGAGAAGTATGGCTCGGAATTGGTTTCTTTAGCTAGAAAACAAAAGCTTGATCCTGTTATTGGCAGAGATGAGGAAATTCGTAATGTTATAAGGATTCTGTCTAGAAAAACTAAGAACAATCCTGTTTTAATTGGTGAACCGGGTGTTGGTAAAACTGCTATTGCAGAAGGATTAGCGCTTAGAATTGTTAGGGGAGATGTCCCGGAAAATTTGAAAAATAGGAAGATTTTTTCGCTTGATATGGGAGCTTTAGTTGCAGGAGCTAAATACAGAGGCGAGTTTGAGGAACGTCTAAAGGCTGTATTGAATGAAGTTAAGAAAAGTGAAGGTGAGATAATTTTATTTATTGACGAACTTCAAAACATTGTTGGTGCCGGTAAAACTGAGGGTGCAATGGATGCCGGAAACTTATTAAAGCCAATGCTTGCTAGAGGGGAATTGCATTGTATTGGTGCAACTACGTTGAATGAATATAGAAAATATATTGAAAAAGATCCGGCTTTAGCTAGAAGATTTCAACCTGTAATGGTTGATGAGCCGACTGTTGAGGATACTATTTCGATTTTGAGAGGAATTAAGGAAAGATATGAAGTTTTCCATGGTGTAAAAATTCACGATCAAGCGTTAATTAGTGCTGCGGTGCTTTCTAATCGGTATATATCGGATAGATTTTTGCCGGATAAGGCGATAGATTTAGTTGATGAAGCGTGTGCTTTAATTAGAACTGAAATGCAATCTATGCCTACTGAACTTGACGAAATTTCGAGAAAGATAATGCAACTTGAAATTGAGGAAGCGGCCCTTAAAAAAGAGGAAGATAAGTTATCTAAGGAGCATTTAGAGGATATTCAAAAGGAATTGGCTAAGCTTAGAGATGAATTTAGTTCAATGAAGGCTAAGTGGGAGAATGAAAAGAATGAAATTAACCGTGTTCAAAGAATAAGGGAAGAAGTTGAAAAGGTAAATTCCGAAATTGAACTTGCTCAAAGAAGTTATGATTTAAATAAGGCTGCTGAGTTAAAATACAGTAAATTGCCGGAATTACAGAAACAACTTCAAGAGGCTGAGAAAGAGGCTGAAATTACCGAAAAAGGTAATACTTTGTTAAGAGATAAGGTTACTGATGAAGAAATTGCAAAAATTATTTGCAGATGGACCGGAATTCCTGTATCTAAGCTTATGGAAGGCGAAAAGGAAAGATTACTTGGATTAGAAGGAATTTTGCATAAGCGTGTTGTTGGTCAAGATGAAGCAGTTACTAAAGTTGCTGAGGCGATTTTACGTTCTAGGGCAGGTATTCAAGACCCTAATCGTCCTATTGGTTCTTTCTTATTCTTAGGACCTACCGGTGTTGGTAAGACTGAATTAGCGAAGGCTTTGGCTGAGTCTTTGTTTGATGATGAGAAAAATATTGTAAGAATTGATATGACTGAATATATGGAGAAACATTCGGTAGCTAGACTTATTGGTGCACCTCCGGGATATGTTGGATATGATGAAGGCGGTCAACTTACTGAGGCGGTAAGGAGAAAACCTTATTCTGTTGTTTTATTTGATGAAGTTGAAAAGGCTCATCCGGATGTGTTTAATGTTTTGCTTCAAGTTTTAGATGATGGAAGAATTACAGATTCCCAAGGCAGAACAGTTGATTTTAAGAATACTATTATAATTCTTACATCAAACCTTGGATCTAATTTTATTTTAGATGGTATAAATGAGAATGGAGAAATTTCTGAAGAAGCTAGAAAAGAAGTGGATAATTTATTGAAGATTTCGTTTAAACCTGAGTTTTTGAATAGATTAGATGAGATAGTATTTTATAAACCGTTGGCTAAAGAGGAAATTAAGAAAATTGTTGATTTAATGATTGGCAATTTGAAGAAAAGATTAGAAGTAAAACAATTAGGTCTTGAAATTACGGATAATGCTAAAGATTATATAATAGATACAGCATATGATCCTGTTTATGGAGCTAGACCGCTTAAGAGATTTTTGCAACAGAAGGTTGAGACTCTTGTTGCAAGAAAGATTATAGAGGGAAATATTAGTGAAGGTGCGACGTTGAGTGTTGATTTTGTCAACGGCGAGCTGGTTATTTCTTAGGAAAGTTCGAAATAAGAGTAAAAAAATAAGAGCTGTAAAAATTCGTTAACGTATTTCTACAGCTCATTTTATTACAATAAATTTATCCAATTCCTTCTTCCATACATAACTCGTACTATTTGTATACTATCACTTTTTATTCTATAAAAAACAATATAATTATCAACTATCACTTTTCTTATTTCTAATCTCTTTATTATATCATCATCAATAATAGAATATATTTCAGGATTATTATTTAGGCTATTTATTTCTTTTCTTATTTTAGAAATTAAATTCTGCGCTATTTTCGGCTCTTGTAGATTATATTTAATATATCGTTTTATTTCTATTAAATCTTGTTTAGATTCTTTAGAATATTCTATACAATATTTTTTCACCAATAATCCTTCTTTCTATATCTTATCTAATTCGTCATATACATATTCTTCCGAAAATTTTTCCCCTTTTTCTAAAGAATTTATTCCTTTATCTAATTCTTTATATAGAATATGTTTATCTATTAATAGTTCATATAGTTCAATACTCATAACGGCTAAATCGCCAGAACCATTTTTAGTAATATATACAGGACTTCTTGTTTGGTGACAAATTGTAGATATTTCATTGTAATTATTTCTTAAGTCTGAGCTTGGTCTGATAATTGGCATAGTAAACACCTCCATTTATATTATATGCATATTTTATCAGAATATTGATATATGGTCAATACGATTTTGTGATTAAAAATTTCTCGAGCAAGACCTACTGATTTCTTAAGCACGAAAAAATAAGACTTCAGAAAATCTCGGAAGTCTTTTATTTGGAGCCGCT
>CAYZJZ010000108.1:0-4228 GCA_964478905.1 uncultured Eubacteriales bacterium | reverse complement strand
TTGGTATTTCCTTTTTTTATTTTTACTGTGACATATCTATTGTAAACCTATATCGGATAATTTATCGTGAAATTAAGAATGTTATGGAATATGTAATAGCAAAAACAGAAGTCAACTCTAACTTCTGTTTTTACACATTTACTTATCAAACGCAATATTTGTTGCATAAAAATTCTTTGAATCAAGCTTATCTGTAACTTTTCTCAAACTTTCTCCAAATCTTTGGTAATGCACAATTTCTCTTTCTCGTAAAAATTTAATTACATCTCTTACATCAGGATCGTCGGCAAGTCGCAATATGTTGTCGTATGTTAACCTTGCTTTCTGTTCTGCAGCCAAATCTTCATTTAAATCCGCAATCGGATCTCCAGTTGACTGGAATGTCGCTGCTGTAAATGGTACTCCACTTGCATCTACTGGATATACACCATTTGTATGGTCTACAAAGTATGCTCCAAAGCCACTTTGTTTTATTTGCTCAGGTGTTAGGTTTCTTGTTAGTTGATGAACTATTGCACTTATCATTTCCATATGCCCCAGTTCTTCCGTACCTATCGATGCACCGAAATTAGGTCGGTTTGATGTGAAAGTGTGGGTGAGTTTATGATGGGGTTTTTTATGGTGCCGAATGAAGTTTTTGAATTGGGGCTGTCGCCGATTGAGTTTTGTGTGCTTTGTTATTTGAAAAGATGTGAGAATTCGGTTAGTAAGAAGTGTAATCCTAGTCGGAGTAGTATGCAAAGAGCTGTTGTATGTCTGTTAGGACTGTGGACAAGGCTATTGATGGGCTTATCACTAAAGGGATTATTAGTAAAGAGGCTGTTTTTTGGAATGGTCATCAGTATAGTAATTCTTATACTATTAATTTTTGAACATGGCGGGTGCAAAGTTTGCACACAAATAATACTAATTTATATTATTTAGCAAACAGAAAAGAAAGAAAAAATAATTTTAAATATAGTATTAATCGGTGTGCAGATTTTACAGGGAGTATATGAATTTTGTGATAAAAATAGCAGAGTTCCCTCTGCTATAAATTACATTTTTTTATCTTTGGGTGGACAAGGATCATTTCCATAACTATCACAATCTCTAATACGCCCTTTAGCATTATGAATTATCAACTCGCTCTTTTGATTTTTTGCAATTTCTCTACCATAATTAATTGCATCTTTCTGAGTATCAAATAGCTTTGTCGCCTTTCCATTGCCAGCACCTTTTACTTGCCACATTCCATTATTGGGAGTGACATGTTGATTTTTTCCCATAGCATTACTCCTTTCTCCCCAATTTGACATTGAGCAAAAAATATGCTATGATTTATAAAATGTTTAACTGTTCAGGTTAAATATAAACATCTTAATGCTTCATAGCATTGGGGTGTTTTTTTATTGCTCATCTAAATTATATATATTGAAGCGTTATTTGTCAATGCATTTTTTGCTTTTTTGAATAGGAAATGCAAAAATGCAAAAAATATCATTAAGTTTTGATTGTATTTTTTCGATATATAACATATAATAATAATGTATCACTCACTTGTGTAATATTAGGAGGAGTAAAAATGTTAATTGAATTTAGTGTTGAAAATTTTAAATCTATAAAAAATAAAGCTACTTTAAGTATGGTTGCCGGAAAAGTTTCTGAAAATATAGAAAATGTTATTGAAGATAAGAATTTGTTAAAAACCTCAGTTATGTATGGAGCTAATGCTGCTGGTAAAACAACTATCATTCAGGCTTTTACTGCTGCAATATTACTAATAAGAGGTTCAAATTCTCGTGCAATTACAGAATCACTTCCTTTAATTGTGCCATTCAAATTTGATAAAGTTACCTTAACTGGTCCTACAAAATTCGAGTTTACTTTTATCACTAATAATATAAAATATATTTATGGTTTTTCAGCAGATAATAAGAAAATCTACGAAGAATATTTATATCAGTATCTTTCAGCCAAACCAAGTATGGTTTTTGAACGAAATAATACAGATGAATATCATTTTGTTCAAGCCGAAGATAGTAAATTAAAAGAAATTGCAGAAAAAAATACGCCTAATAAATTATTCTTAGCAACTGCAACTAATTGGAATTATGATAGGACTCGTGATGCATATATATGGTTTGAAAAACAAATTGACACTTATGACAGTTTCCTTAATCCTACTCCGAATACCATGCTAAAATTTGAACACGATTCGAATGACGAATTAAAAAATTTTACGCTTAATTTATTTAGAAAAACAGATATATCTATAACAAACTATATATGTGAAGTTAAAGAGGTTAATCTTCCACCGCATGTAACATTTGCACTTAATAATAATATAATGCCAAAAGAAAATATAAAAAGTAAAGAAATTAATTTTTGGATGGCTCATACAATAGGTGATACTGACTATGCCTTAAGTTTGCAAGAAGAATCTTTAGGCACTCAAACCTTGTTTTTATTAAGTCCCGTATTAAAATCCGCTTTTGAAGAAGGACGAATAATAATCGTAGATGAGATTGATAGAAGCCTTCACCCTCTAATAATAGAAGCATTAATAAAATTATTTCATGATAAAGAAATAAATAAAAATAATGCTCAGCTAATATTTAATACACATACTACTAATCTTCTCAATTTAGATATCTTTAGACGCGACCAAATTTGGTTTGTAGAAAAAAACAGTGATACTCAAGATACGAGTTTATACTCTCTTGATGAATTTTCTGTTAGAAAAAATGAAAATATTGAAAAAGGGTATTTACTTGGAAAGTTTGGAGGAATTCCGTTTGTTGATGAAGGAGGAATTCTATGAGAGAACGACAGTTTACCCAAAAGCAAAGATATAAAGTTAAAAGAGAACGTAAAAAAATAATCGCAATTTGTTGTGAAGGAAAAAATCAAACAGAAAGACTTTATTTTAATAATTTCAAAACTAGGGATGTTATAATAAAGTTTTCTAAAGGTAATGAAACTGATCCTAAAGGAATGCTTGATAAACTTATAAACTTTTTAAATTCAGAAGGAATTGATACTAATAATGGTGACAAAGCATTTTTAATATTAGATGGCGATGTAGATAGCTCAAAGCAGATTCAACTTAATTCTACTATTGAAAAGGCAAAAGCTAATAATATTGAGGTTATTTTATCCATTCCTTGCTTTGAATTATGGTATTTATTGCATTTTATTTATACTTCTAAACCTTACACTTCAAACCAACAATTAATTAAGGATTTGAAAAAGCACTTACCTGATTATTCAAAAAACTCAGATGTATTTGCTCAAATTAAAGGTTATACAGATGTTGCAATAACGAATTCCAAAAAATTAGAACAGTTTCATGTTGATAATGGACAAGTATTGAATAATATTAATTGTAATCCTTATACAGGCGTACATAAAGTTGTTGAATATATTAAGAATATTACTTAAATTAAAAGAGTGATTCTCTTGGCTATAGTCTCTTAAAGAAGTATATTAAATTTAAGAATGGAGAAAAAAATATGCTAATGATTAACGCTTACGATAAGGTATATTTAGAAAAAGCTCGGACAAATCTCGCAAGAATGTTGGATTTTGCTGTGTATGATTTGAAATACGATATTTCAGATTTTTTTGAATTATTTATAACATCTGGTGTTGCAGACAGGTTTGAAAATGGCGATTTTAATGTGCTTGTTGGGATGTCCGGTGTTGAACTTGCTTATGAAGTTTTAGAGAAATCGAATGCTTCTTTTGAACGAATTAAACCTGAATATGCAGTGAACCGAAGTGAAGAATATTGGACCGGTTGGGCTTTAGCTTATTATCAATGGGAAACTTCGCTTAGTTTTAAAGAGATTGTCCACTATATTCCAATAAAAGAAATACAAGCTTTATATTCCCCCTATCATGAAATGGATATTAGGCAATTTGTTGATAAAATGAATTCGTTATATAAAGTCGCTAAGCCGGAAACTAATCTTAAATTTTTACGTCAAAAAGCCGGACTTAGCCAACGAGAACTTGCTGAATTATCCAGTGTACCAATGCGTACTATTCAGCAATATGAGCAGAGGCAAAAAAGTATAAATAAGGCTCAAGTTGAGTATCTTATGGCTTTGTCTAAGGTGCTTTGTTGTGAAATGAAGGAGTTAATGGAGTATGTAGAATAAACAATACCGGAAGTTTTTTGATTTTATTCCGAGTACGTAGAAAAATTTGTGTAAATTAATAAAAAGAAATCCTTTCTATGGTA
>CAYZJZ010000107.1:0-4346 GCA_964478905.1 uncultured Eubacteriales bacterium | reverse complement strand
TTGGTATTTCCTTTTTTTATTTTTACTGTGACATATCTATTGTAAACCTATAAGATTTATTAAAGTGACTTTGAATTTTGCCGATAGAGTGTGTGAAAGGGCTTTTGAAGGTGAAAAAGATGATTAAAAAGTTTGCGGTTACCGGTATAGTAACATTAGGTTTAATTTCAGGAGCGTATGCGATGAATAACATCACATACTATGGAGTGGTGAATGGAGACCAAAAGATTAATTCAATAGATTATAAGGATGTACTTAGTCAAGGCGAAGGGTATTGGGCAAAGTCTGCGATTTACCAAATCTCCTCTTTAGATATAATGCAAGGAATGGATCGTGGGATATTTTCTCCGACGACTAAAGTTACAAATGAACAAGCGATAACAACAGTGTTAAATTCAATGGGAAAAGCAACAGAAGTAAATGAATTAAACTTAGTATCGAATTATTGGTCAGATAAATACATAAAATATGGAATTAAAAATGGACTTATTACAGGGAAAACAGTATTAAAATTATCTGATACATCTGGTAACGTGGACGCATTAAAGAAGAAAGGTGTATATATAAGAGATGTTGCGATAACGCGAGAGGAAATGGCGGAACTTATAGCTAAAGCGTTTTCTATATCACAAGAGACCTCAGAAGAAAAAAAGCCTCTTGAATTTACTGATGAAAATCAAATTGATGAAAATAAAAAGACGTATGTTAACGCAGTTTCTATGAACGGAATTATGGTTGGTTCAGATGATAATATGTTTAACCCGAAAAGTGGCTTAACTAGGGCAGAACTTGCACAAATACTGAAAAATTGTGAGAATTATATTTTAACTAATTTAGGCGTTACAAAGCATATGGGCTTTGTTGAAAGTGTCGGTACAAGCAATATTTTAATTTCAGATGAAAATGGAGATAATATAACGGTTGATTTAAGCGGAAAAAACGTTCCAACATTAAGGAATAATTCCTTAAGTGGAGCTTATATACTAAAGAGTTCTGATGAAATAGAATACTATGTTGATTCAAAAAAGAATGTAAAGTTTATAAGAGTAACTGATGCGAGTATATATGGAGAGGAACAAGAAGAACAGGGAAATACACAAAAACAGGGTATTGTAACTGGAAATAGCCCATATTTTTACGAAATATCTATTAAAGATAAAAATGGAAATGTTGAAAAATACAGTTACGGAAGATGGACCGAAATTTACAAAGACGGAAAGGAAACATCGTCGAGTGATATAATGCAAGGAGATACAGTTTACCTTGAATTTGATAATTTAGGGGATTTAGTTGTAATAAGGGGTGTAACTAATGCGGTTATAAATTATGCTACAATAGTTGAAATAAGAGGAACTAAGGTTACGATGGTAAATAACGACGGAAAATCTATAAAATACGATTTAAACGATGTGCCTATTTATAAAAATGGAGAGGAAATATCAGTCAAAGATTTATATAATGGCGAGTATGCAAAACTAAGCTTATCGCAAAATAAGCTGATTAAAGCTGAAATTGTAATAGACGAAAGAAGTGTTGAAGGAATATATAAAGGGTATATAAGTGATATAAATTTAATTCAAGATAGAATTATAATAAGAAATCCGGAGGAACTAAAGGATGGGAAATGGGCGAAATTATCGGATAATTTTATAACATTGCCGTTGGATAAGGAGATGCAAATAAGTTATGAAGGAATAAAACTTGACAAACAGGAGCTGGGAGAAAAACAAACAGGAAAGTATGTATATATAGCTACAAGAAAAGATACTGAAGTTTTAGAAAAAGTAAAAGCTATAAATATTGGAATAAAAAATAAAGAAACAATTATAACAGGTGAAGTATCGAAGTTTAACCAAGATACAGGAGAACTAAAGATTAGCAGTAAAACTATAAAACCGTATGTAGACGAGAATACAGTATTAGTAATAGACGATAAAGTAGTTACAAAACCTAATTTTAGCAAGGGAGATAATTTGTTGGTAGTAGTTCAAAAAGATGAATATGATGATTATGTTGCAAAATTGATTACTACAACTAAGGAAGAAGAAAAAAGAGAAGTTTACGCTTATTTTGGAAAAGTAAAATCAATAGATGAAGGAAATGAGCTAATAATGAATATTAGTTCAAGATATGAAGACGATGAATGGATTACAAGTAAATCAAGAAATACTTCGTTCGTTATTACATCTGACACAAGAATATTTAACGAAAATGAGCCGTTAAACTTTGATGAATTTAATCAAGACTATAAAGGTAAAGAAATATGTGTTGTAGCTTATGGAGATGAAGCAGTTATAATTACTGTTGCATCACTTACAGAAACTCCACATATACTTATCGGAAGTGTTGATGATATAGAAACAGATAAATTTACAGTTATTGATACAGAAGTTTATGATATAGAAAATGAAGAATGGATAGAAAGTACAAAAGAAGATGTAAGCACAACGATTAATACAGCGATTACTAAAAACGGTAAATATGCGAAGTCAACTGATATAAAGGGTGGAGATGAAGTAATTGTTATAAAGCCTGATGAGCAAAGCAGTGCAGTTGTTGTATTAATAAAAGATTAGGGGGATAATATGAAAAAAATACTGATACTTTTTTCATTAATTTTTATGATTTCGGTTTCTTATGCTTATGAACCGGCTATTACTCAACAAGTTTCCGGGAGTAAAAATCTAAATTGCAAAGAAATGGTTTTTATATCCGGGAAACCTATTGAAATGGAAGGAACGCTTACCGTAAGTAATTCAGGAAAAAGCTCAACTTCTACCGAGTCATATACATATAAACTTGAAGATGAAGATGGAAATACTTTATCACGTCAACTTACATTTTCAGTTACATCAAACGAAAAAAATAATGGACAGATTTCAAAAGTATGGGAATTAACTAAATTTAGTGAAAATATAACTATTGGAACTGTTACATATACATTAGAAAAGTATGATTTCTCTCGTACAGAATTAGATGATGTTAAGCCCGTAGGAACATATTTTGCCGGAAATATTGATATAGTAAAAACATATAGTGACGGAACAGATAAAGGGAAAATAAAAGTTACAGGTTCAGGCTTATCTTATGGATATAATACCTGTTGGGCGAATAATGAAGTAGTTAATATGACATACACAATTTCAGGTACATCTGAAAACGGTGGTAATTGGACCGGAAAGTATAAAACTACTACTTCGAATACAGATAAAAAGAACATAGTTTATATAGAAAATAAGCCCACGGAAATTAGTTTTGATGGCGGATTTATGATATCTGAAAGTAGCGTAAGTACATTAAGATATTATTCTGAATTACCTGAATTTTATGGTACAAAAATGCTAAATTATATAGTAACTGATGAAGGATCTTCAAAATATGAGTCATTTCCTGTACAAACAAGACTGGCAAATTATAATCTAAAAGGGATAAAAGGACATTGGGGAGAACAAGCATTACGCCAAGCTTTTGCACTTGAGTATATGGACGAATGGAAAGACAATACGACTCCTAACAGTGGTGTGACAAGAGGAGAATTTGCAAAAATTATTGCACTTGCGTTAAAGATAGATATGGATAATGACACTAAAAATAATAATGTAACG
Source organism: uncultured Eubacteriales bacterium (assembly GCA_964478905.1). Lineage (GTDB taxonomy): Bacteria > Bacillota > Clostridia > TANB77 > RGIG9151 > RGIG9151. Next base: position 741 of record CAYZJZ010000107.1, on the reverse strand, counting down.
ACTTCTTCAACTCAGCAAGCACAAACTGTATATAAAGATGTTCCTGAAACGAATGAATACTATAAGTACATTATGGCATTAACAGAAAATGATGTAGTAAAAGGAACAGGGAATTCAAGATTTCAACCAAACGCTATTATAAGTAGAGCTGAAGCGGTTACGATGATTATAACTGCATTAGGTTTTGAAGATAAAGCTCCTGAGCCTTTACCGTTGTTAAATTTTAATGATAATGCGGATATTCCGAAATGGGCTGAAAAGTACATATATATGGCGAATAAAATAGGACTTATAAATGGAGACGAATATGGAAATGTAATGCCAACCAAAGCTCTTACTAAAGCAGAAATAGCTACGATTACGAACAATATGGTAAAGTACATAATCGAAGACTTAGGTGAGGAATATATTTTATAAAAGTACTTGAAAAATATGGGACTATATGATAACATATAACTGAAACGTATGAACCATTAGTTTCATAGCAATAAAAAAGAGGCTAGTTTGGTAGCCTCTTTTTTCCGTTCATTCCACAATTGATGTAAATATTATGAAGAAAAAAACTGTAAGTAGAATGACTCTTAATATGAACCATCTAGGTTTCATAACAATCCCCCCTTTCTGCCACAAAGGTAAAATGGGTGGCAAAAAAATAATACCATATATTTACATTGATTGCAACCGTTTTTTGTAACTTTTTACAAAAAACGGTTATTACTTAAATAATGACCTGTCAAAGGA
>CAYZJZ010000106.1:0-4408 GCA_964478905.1 uncultured Eubacteriales bacterium | reverse complement strand
TTAATAAATCACAAGGATAAATTACAATTCGCATCCACCCCATTCAACAGCAACAAATCCATCTCTAATAGGCGTGAACAATTCTTGTTCCTTTACATCAATTGGATAAACAAGAGGTTTATATTCCATAACAACACGAATTACAGAATCCGGAGTAGGTACAATCGTAAGTGGCATATTCCTATTGATTTCTTCACTCGTTTGAAATCTTATATAATTATATTTATTAGATTCCAGTTTCGGCAACCAATAAATTATAAATTCGTTTGCCTCCCTTTCATTTAGTCCCAACACTTCAAGTTTTTCTTCTAAAAAATCAACCGTATCTTCGCCTTTTACACAAAAGCCTTCATCAGCATTATGCAGACTGCTACTGATACCTTCCCAATAAAGTCCATATAAATTTCTGCCATTTTTTAAATCTATAAGGTTTCCATCAGCCTCTGCCAATACATTCCAACCATTATCATATTTAGGATATGTACAAGTTAAATTTTGTGGTTTCCCTAAATAAACGCTAACTTCTTCAGTAGTTTCAGGATACAAATAAATTATAGGTTTATCTATTGTAACAGTAAAAGCGGAAATAATATAAGAAACAAAAAAGCTTACTCCTATCAAAATTGCAATTTTAAATATCAGTTTTTCAACTTGTTTTTTTATTAACCCATTTTTATAAACTTCGTCGGCTTCACATTTTTCAATCTTTTTTCTTAAAGCAAAAAATCTAACAACAAACACTATCCCCAATATAATTGCTAATATAATTATTAACATTTCAAAAAAATCTAATGCTCCAATAACGGTACAATAATCCTCTAGCATTCCAATACTTGTATTCTCTATTGAATGCAGCTGAATTTCATTCTCCATATAAAACCACCTCTCCTTTTATTTTTCTCAAAAAGCATATCGGTTTTATTCTAAAAAACTTAAGTTAAAAAATAAGAGACTACAACGTAGCCTCTCATCTCTTTACGCTAATCTTTGATTATTCGGATTAGTCGTTACTTTTTTAGTTTTTCTAAGAGGAACTCTATTTTCGTTATAAATAAGCTCCGGCTTAGCACCTTCCAAAATGCATTCCTTTGAAATAATAACTTTCTCAACATTATTCATAGAAGGTATTTCATACATAATATCAAGCATTACTTCTTCAATAATAGCTCTTAGTCCTCTAGCACCGGTTTTCCTTTCAATAGCACGTTTAGCGATAGCTTCTAAGCTTCCTTCCTTAAATTCAAGCAATACATCATCGTATTCAAACAACTTTTCATATTGCTTAACAAGAGCATTTTTAGGCTTAGTAAGTATTTCAACTAAAGCACTTTCGTCTAATTGATGTAGAGTAGCAATAACAGGAAGCCTTCCAATAAACTCAGGAATTAAACCAAACTTTAACAAATCTTGAGGTTGTAATTGTTCAAGTAATTCACTAATTCCGAGTTCTTTCTTGCTCTCACTTGATGTCCCAAAACCAATAGACTTCTTTCCTATTCTATTCATTATAATTTGCTCTAAACCATCAAACGCACCACCGCAAATAAACAATATATTCGTAGTGTTAATTTGTAAAAACTCTTGATGCGGATGCTTTCTTCCGCCTTGTGGTGGAACAGACGCAACTGTTCCCTCAAGAATTTTTAACAAAGCCTGTTGAACACCTTCACCACTAACGTCTCTAGTAATAGAAACATTTTCACTCTTTTTAGTTATCTTATCTATTTCATCAATGTATATAATTCCACGTTCAGCACGTTCAATATCATAATCGGCAGCTTGAATTAATCTAAGCAAGATATTTTCAACATCTTCTCCGACATATCCGGCTTCCGTAAGAGTAGTAGCATCAGCAACAGCAAAAGGAACATTCAGTATCCTAGCCAAAGTTTGAGCCAAAAATGTTTTTCCTGAACCGGTCGGCCCAAGTAACAAAATATTACTCTTTTGGAGTTCAACATCTCCATTATTTTCCTCATTAACTCGTTTATAATGATTATAAACAGCAACAGACAACGCCTTTTTAGCCTTATCCTGACCAATAACATATTGACTTAAGATACTATATATATCTTGAGGCTTAGGCACTTCACCTAATTCAGGTAAATTCTCTAATTCCTCAGCTTCTTCTCCAATTATGTCACTACACAAAGTAATACACTCATCACAAATATATACTCCGGGTCCTGCAACCAATCTCTTTACCTGTTCTTGCGCTTTACCACAAAAAGAGCACTTAATTGGTCTTCTATCTTCAAATTTAGCCATACTGTTACATCTCCTCCGCAGTCTACAAAATAGAGTCTATCAAGCCATAGTTTTTAGCTTCTTCAGCCGACATAAAGAAATCTCTTTCACAGTCAGCTTGAATTTTTTCAAGCGGTTGACCAGTTCTTTCGCTTAAAATATTATTGATTTTATCCTTAATTTTAAGAATTTGTTCAGCTTGAATTTTAATATCAGTAGCCTGACCCTTAGCACCACCTAAAGGTTGATGTATCATTATTTCGCTGTTAGGCAAAGCAAACCTTTTTCCTTTTTTACCCGCAGCAAGTAAAAATGCCCCCATACTTGCAGCCATTCCCACACAAATAGTAGAAACATCAGGTTTAATATGATTCATAGTATCAAAAATAGCAAAACCATCAGTAACAGATCCACCAGGACTATTAATATAAATGTTTATATCCTTATCCGGATCTTCAGCAGCCAAAAATAAAAGTTGTGCAACAACAAGTGATGCTGTCGCCTGATTTATCTCATCACCTATAAAAATAATTCTTTCCTTTAATAATCTTGAAAAAATATCATATGACCTTTCTCCACGACTTGTTTGTTCAATAACATAAGGTACTAAATTACTCATATACTTTCCTCCTTTGTAGTCAAAAGTTACTATTCAGCCTTAGGTTTTCTTCCTCTCTTCTTAGGAGCTTCTTCTGTTGTAGCAGTTTCAGCATTTTCTTCCTTTACAGCTGTTTTCTTTGTTGTAGCCTTCTTTGTAGTTTTCTTAGGCTTTTCTTCAGAATGTTCGTGACATTCACAAACTTCTTCAGTAACTTTAGCGTTAGAAACTATAAATTCAGCAATCTTTTGAACCTTAATTTCTTCTTCAAAATATTTAATATCTTCAGCTTTTAAGCTATTTCTAAACATTTCTTCCTTTTCGCCATAGCTCTTAGCCATTTCGTTAATCTTAGCATCAACTTCGTCTTTGCTAGCTTCAATCTTCTCAACTTCAGCTAATTTTTCCATTGTAAGTTGAACTCTTACTCTTTCTTCAGCTTGTTCCTTAAATTGAGCCTTAAATGTATTGATGTCCATATTTAACATCTTCAAGTACATTTCCAAGTTCATACCTTGCATTTGAAGTCTCCAGTTATAGTCTTGTAGCATATTATCAATTTCGTGATCAACCATAACAGAAGGTACATCAATCTTAGCTTCCTTAGCGACAGTTTTTATAGCATCGTCTTCTACTTGAAGTTTCATATGCTTTTCGTTCTTTTCTACAATCTTATTCATTAAATCTTTACGTAATTCATCAATTGTATCAAATTCACTTACGTCTTTAGCAAACTCGTCATCCAATTCAGGTAACTCTTTACATTTAATAGAATTTAGAGTAACTCTAAACATAGACATTTTACCAGCCAAATCAGCAGAATGATATTCGTCAGGGAACTTAACATCAATTTCTCTTGTTTCAGAAATCTTCATTCCAACCAATTTTTCTTCAAATCCAGGAATAAATTGACCGCTTCCGATAGTTAACTCAAAGTTAGTACCCTTTCCACCTTCAAAAGCTACGCCGTCAACAAATCCTTCAAAATCAATGTTAGAAATATCTCCGTCTTTTAACTCTCTATCTTCAACAGTAACAAGTCTAGCATTTTTTTCTCTCATAGAGTTAAGTTCAGCATCAACATCAGCGTCAGACACATTATGTACTTTTTTAACAACTTCTATACCTTTATATTTTCCAAGCTCTACTTCAGGTTTTACAATAACTTCAGCTGTAAAAATCATATCTTTACCATCTTCGATTTGGATAATATCTACTTGTGGTCTATCTACCGGATATAACTTGTTTTCATCAATTGCAGCTTCATATGCAGGTTGAGCAACAATGTTAAAAGCATCTTCATACATAACTTCTTTTCCGTATGTTCTTTCAATAACATTTCTAGGAGCTTTACCCTTTCTAAAACCAGGAATAGCAATCTTAGACGCATTTTTCTTAAAAGCTTTATCAACAGCTTCAGTAAAATCCTTTGCAGACACAGTAATTTCAATCTTTACCTTATTTGCTTCTAATTTTTCTACTTTTGAACTCATTTAAAAAACTTCCTTTCACTTTTACAATTTTACGGTTTATTCTATCACATTAATTTATTTTGGTCAATAT
>CAYZJZ010000105.1:0-4413 GCA_964478905.1 uncultured Eubacteriales bacterium | reverse complement strand
GAGAGAATTTATCAAGTTAATTTTATTAAAAAGAGTTATAAGGTATTACTGTTTTGAAAATTTGAACATCAGCTAATTAGTTACTATTCAGACTTAAATAGATAAAAATCACTATTCATCGTAGCGCAGCTGACCTCAGCTGCGAATTTATTTTTACGTCGATGAGGTCATCTACGCTACATGATAAGAGCATTTCGCCTATTTGAGTCTGAATAGTAACGCTAATTACTCAAGTCATAAAAACAACACTTGCAAGTGGTGTTTTTTTATGGTAAAATATTCTTTGTTCCGGAGGTAAGTTAAAATGGATGAAAATGTAAATTTAAGTGTTTCTGAGGAAGTTGTTTCTACAATAGTTGAAAAAACAGTTATGTCTGTACCGGGAGTTTTTGATATACCCGGCGGGATTATTGACGGAATTACTAATATTTTAGGTAGTAGAAAGACAAGAGGAATAAAAGTAGAAATTGATGAAAAATCTATTACTTTGGATGTATATGTAATAGTTGAGTATGGAGTAAAAATTCCTGACATTGCTTGGGATATCCAAGATAAAGTAAAAAAGACTGTTGAGGAAATTGTAGGAATGACTGTTAAAGCTGTTAATATTCATATTCAAGGTATTAATTTTAATAGTAAGAAAAATAATCAGTAATTTACGTTAAGTTTGGGGGAAAATTGTTGTGAACAGAAAATTAGCTAGAGAGATGGCAGTTTGTTTTTTATTTCAAATTGAATTTCAAAAGGAAAACATTAAGGAACAAGTAGAGGACTTTTTAGAGTCTTATGGAGAAGTTAAGTATGATAAGGATTATTTCCTTGAAGTAATTAACGGAGTAATGAATTCCCTTAAGGAAATTGATGAGATAATAGAGAATAATGCAAAGGATGATTGGACCATAAATAGAATTGCTAAAACTGATTTGCCTATTTTAAGGGTTGCAATTTTTGAAATTAAGCATAGAGAAGATATTCCGGTTGGTGTTAGTATAAACGAAGCGGTTGAATTGGCTAAGAAATTCGGAAATGATTATTCTGCTAAATTTATTAACGGATTACTTGGAAGTGTAGTTGAAAATTAAGGAGTGGAGTACTATAAATACATATACAGTTACTCAAGTAAATAAATATATAAAGAAAATTTTAGACAATGATTTCATCCTTGCTAATATAATGGTAAAGGGTGAAATTTCTAATTTTAAAAATCATTATTCCGGTCATATGTATTTTTCTCTAAAGGATGAAAATGCATCTATGAAGTGTGTTATGTTTAGAGGTCAAGCTATTAGCTTAAAGTTTAAGCCGGAAGACGGTATGAAGGTTATTATTTCGGGCTATGTTTCTTCATATGAAAAAGATGGTCAGTGCCAATTATATTGTGACTTTATGGAATTAGACGGTGTTGGAGACTTATATGCTAAGTATGAGAAATTAAAAGAAAAATTGTCTAAAGAAGGATTATTTGATGAAAGCAAAAAGAAGAAGTTACCTCTTTTACCGAAATGTGTTGCGGTAATTACTTCGCCTACCGGGGCTGTTATTCGAGATATATTGAATGTTTCTCAAAGAAGATTCCCTAAGGCTAATATAAAGTTATTTCCAAGTTCTGTTCAGGGGGACGGAGCTTATCGTGAATTGGTTCATCAAGTTGAGTTTATAAATGAAAATAATTTGGCGGATGTTATTATAATCGGTCGAGGTGGAGGCTCTATTGAGGACTTATGGAATTTTAACAGCGAGGAACTTGCTTATGCGATATATAATTCTAAAATTCCTGTTGTTTCTGCCGTTGGACACGAAACGGATTTTACGATATGCGATTTCGTAGCTGATTTAAGAGCTACTACGCCGTCAGCAGCTGCTGAAGTTGTGTTCCCGATTTTTGATGAACTTACTTATAAGTTAGCTACTTTTGAAAAAAGACTACGTATGGCTCTTACAGGGAATTTAGAGAATAAAAGGAAAAGACTTATAAAGTTAAAAGAGTCGTATTATTTTAAGCGTCCTGAAGAACTCATTAATAAACTAAAAATTAGATTGGATATGGCTACTAAAGATTTGATTAAGATTAACGAAAAACTTATTAATAAAAAGAAGAATGATTTTTCTAATGCGGTTAATAAGTTAGATGCGCTAAGCCCGCTTAAGACTTTATCCAGAGGTTATTCGGTTGTTTTAAAAGATAATAAGGTTGTTAAGTCTGAGAAAGATATACCGCTTGGAGAAGAGTTTGGCATTAAGCTTAATGACGGAGAGATTATAGGTATAAGGACTAATTAAAGGAGTGGGGAAGAATGGAAAAAACTTTTGAAGAAGCTATGGTTGAACTTGAAAAAATAGTTGCTGAGTTAGAAAACGGAGATTTAACTTTAGATGAGAGTATGAAGAAGTTTGAAGATGGAATGAAGGCATCTAAGTATTGTACTGAAATTTTAGATAAAGCTGAAAAAAAGATTGTTACCATTTTAGAGAAAAATTCTGAGATTGTCGAGGAAGAGCTTAAATAGTAAGTGAGAACGCAATGCAGGGAGGAATAAATATGCTAAAAGAGAGACTTAAAGAATATACGGAATTAATTAATGATGAATTGGATAAATTAATTAAAATTGAAAATTGCCCGGAAAAAGAATTGTTTGAATCTATGAAATATAGTCTTATGGCTGGCGGAAAAAGGTTAAGACCTGCACTTATCTTTGAGGGTTATAGATTATTTAAAAATGATTATAAAGAAGTTTCGGCTTTTGCGTGTGCGATGGAAATGGTTCATACATTTTCTTTAATTCATGATGATTTGCCGGCGATAGATAATGATGATTTAAGACGTGGCAAACCTACTAATCATAAAGTTTATGGAGAAAGTACTGCTATTTTGGCTGGAGACGGACTCCTTGATTATGCGTATAAAGTTATAGCAAGTGTTTTACAAGAGCCTAAAAATATAGAAAATAAAATAAGAGCTTTTAAAATTTTTGCTGATAATGTGTTTGATATGATAAAGGGCGAATATGTTGATATAGAGAATGAGGGAAAAGAAATTTCGCTTGACGAACTTATGTATATGCACGATAATAAGACTGCTGCGTTAATTAGAGCATCTCTTACAATTGGAGCAACACTTGCTGGTGCAAGTTGTGATGAGATAAATGTTTTAAGGGAGTATGCTGATATTATAGGACTTACGTTTCAAATTAGAGATGATATATTAGGAGAAATTGGCGATGAAAAAATACTAGGGAAGCCGATAGGTCATGACAAAATTAACGGGAAACGTACTTTTGTTACTGTTTTAGGAATGGAAGAAGCTGAAAAACAATTGGAAGAAAAGACTAATGAGGCGATTAATACGCTTGTAAAACTGGCTGATTATGATACAACTTTTTTGAAGGAACTTGCGATTTTTATTAAGGAAAGAAATAATTAAAACTATTTAAAAGGGGCATTATATATGAATATATGGAATTATAAATTTTTAATAATACCAATTATTGCGTGGGCTACTGTTCAGATTTTTAAATTTTTAGCTGATGCTATGGTTAATAAAAAAATTAATTTCAAAAGGCTTGTCGAAACAGGCGGAATGCCTAGCTCACATTCTGCGACAGTTACGTCTCTTATGATGGCTGTTGGAATGTCAGAAGGCTTTTCTTCTCCGATATTTGCAATAGCGTTTGTTTTTTCTGTTATTGTTATGTATGATGCTGCCGGAGTAAGACGTGCGGCAGGAAAGCAAGCGAGTATTTTAAATCAACTTATTAATTCTAAACAAGTTCAGGTGGATACGAATGAGAAGTTAAAGGAATTGTTGGGGCATACACCATTTCAAGTAATTGTTGGGGGAGTATATGGCGCTATTGTCGGAGTTTTAGTTATGTTGTAAAAGATGAAGGTTATATGAATATTTAATGAAAAAATAGATAAACTACTCATAAGCGAGTAGTTTTTATTTTTTGTGCGAGTATTTTTAGGGAGGAATAGAAAAATGAAAATAAAGGAAATTATGAATACAAATTTAAAATGGGTAACTCCGAATACAGATTTGAAAAAGACTGCCGAGATAATGCAAAAGTATGATGTTGGTGTTGTACCGGTTTGTAATGATAACCAAACACTTTTGGGCTTAGTTACAGATAGGGATATTGTTGTTAGGAATATTGCTGAAGGAAAAGATCCGGAGACTACAATGGTAAAAGATATAATGACTTCCGGCGTAAAAACTGGAAGACCTGATATGTCGCTTGATGAAGCTTGTGAGATAATGTCAGACTGGCAAGTAAGAAGACTGCCGATAGTTGAGAATGATAAATTAGTTGGCTTGGTATCTCTAGGCGATATTGCTTTAGATTGTGACTTCGATATAGAAGTATCTCAATGTTTATGTGATATTTGTGAAGATAGGGAAATAGATAGTTGGGA
>CAYZJZ010000104.1:0-4547 GCA_964478905.1 uncultured Eubacteriales bacterium | reverse complement strand
GGGAAGTGGAAGATGTAAATAAAAAAGTTATTTTTAATATTTTCTGTTTACGTAAAAGGAAATTCTTGCATTATGTAGAATAATAATGTAAGAGGGGAGAGTTTTGCTTTTTGGGCAAAATAATTCCGCATTTTTAGAAAGGAAGAACACTAGTGGCATTTTTTGACGAGAGCTTTATTGAAGAAATAAAAAACTCAAATGATATAGTTGATGTCGTAGGCGAATATGTTACTTTGAAACGTGCCGGGCCGTCGTATAAGGGCCTTTGCCCATTCCATAAGGAAAAGACACCGTCGTTTTCTGTTTCATCAGAACGTCAGATTTTTCATTGTTTTGGATGCGGCGTTGGCGGAGATGTAATAAGATTCGTTATGAATGCGGAGAATGTTTCTTTTCAAGAAGCTGTCGAAATTTTAGCTGAGAGAGCTAAGATAGAGTTGCCACAGGATAATAACAACATTGATTTAGCGAGGGTAAAATTTAAGGAACGACTTTTTGAAGTAAATTTGGCAAGTGCGAAATATTTTAGAGATAATTTATATTCTCCTGAGGCGAAAGCTGCACAGGAGTATGCAAATAAGCGTAAACTTGATAATGAGACGGTTAAGAAGTTTGGTTTAGGTTTTGCTTTTGGAACTAAGAATGATTTATTTAAACATCTTTCTTCTTTGGGATTTACACCGGAGGAGATGGTTGGTGCGGGTGTTGTTATAAAAAACGAGAATGGATATGTCGATAGATTTAGACAAAGGCTAATGTTTCCGATATTCGACATAAAAGAACGAGTTATAGCTTTTGGAGGGAGAGTTTTAGATGATTCCTTACCGAAATATATGAATTCGCCTGAGACCCCTATATATAGTAAAAGCAAGAATATATACGCTTTGAATTTTGCACGACGTGCGAAGGTAAATAAGCTTTTAATGGTAGAAGGATATATGGATGTTATTTCGCTACATAAGTCCGGGATACCTAATGCGATAGCATCTTTAGGAACGGCTTTAACTGAGCAACAGGGGCGTCTTATGAGAAAGTATGCGCCTGAGATAGTTCTGGGATATGATGCTGATGGCGCCGGACAAGCTGCTATTTTACGTGGATTGGATATTTTAGCGGCGATAGGTTGTAACGTTAAAGTTATGAGAATTAGAGGAGCTAAAGATCCGGATGAGTTTGTTAATAAGTATGGTGCTGAGAAGCTTATGAAGCTTATGGATAATTCTATTACGCTTACAGAATTTAAGCTTGATATAATTAAGAAGAATTCGGATATAAGTACTGTTGATGGGAAAATTGCGTACTTAAATAATGTTGCGACTGTACTTTCAAAAATAAATAATTCTATGGAACGTGAGCTATACATTAATAAAGTTTCCGGTGAACTTGGCATTGGTGTTGAGGCTATATATGCGGAGATAAATAAAAAATTGTTTGGAAATACTAATAAGACCGCTAAGATTACTCATAAGGTTATTGAAAACAGTGTAAATAAGCCGGGTGCGGATGATGTACCGTTTAATGTGTATAATGCTGAAAAGCTTTTGATATATTTACTTTGCCAAAATGAGCATAGAATTTATAAAGAAATAAAAAAATATATTGACTTTGGAGATTTTAAGGTTAATTTATATAAAGAATTAGCCGAAAAACTATTTAGATATTTTGAGGGTGAAAAAATTCAAAATATTGTTGATTTATTTTCAGATGAGAATGAAATAAACGTAATTACAGGTATTATGCAAGAAGATTTTAATTTTGGTAATAATAATGAAAAGGCGCTTAATGATGCATTGGATATTATTACGAAATTTAGTTTGGAAAGAGAAAAAAGTGAAATATTGAATAAAATTAAAACCGGAGCAAGCGATGTGGAAATTGAAGAACTGGAGAGAAGGCTGAATGAAGTAATTGGTAAATTACATTCGAGTTTGGCCGAGAGGAGGAAATAGTTTTGGAAGAGAAAGAGAATAATAAGAAAGATGGCATTCAAAAGCTTATAGAATTAGGAAAGAGTAAGGGTACTTTAACTTATGAGCAAATAATGAATGAATTAGACGGCGTTGATTTAGATGCTGAACAAATCGACAAGATTTATGAGACGTTTGAGAATAACGGAATTGAGATTTTGGATGATTTTGATGATGATTTTGACGAGAATATGCTAGAGGATGAGGAAAGTGATATTATTCTTCCGGATGGAACTAGTGTAGATGATCCTGTTAAGATGTATTTAAAAGAAATCGGTAAGGTTCAACTTTTATCTATGGAAGAAGAAATTGAGTTGGCTGAAAAGATGGCAAATGGCGATGAAAATGCTAGGAAACGTCTTGCTGAAGCTAATTTAAGACTTGTTGTAAGTATTGCGAAGAAGTATGTAGGGCGTGGAATGCATTTCTTGGATTTAATTCAAGAAGGTAATATGGGACTTATTAAAGCTGTTGAGAAGTTTGATTATACTAAAGGCTATAAGTTCAGTACTTATGCTACTTGGTGGATTAGACAGGCTATTACAAGGGCTATTGCGGACCAGGCTAGAACCATTCGTGTCCCTGTTCATATGGTTGAGACTATTAATAAGTTGATTCGTGTTAAGAGGCAATTGTTACAGCAACTTGGAAGAGAGGCTACTCCTGAAGAACTAGCTCGTGAAATGGAATTACCTGTCGAAAGAATTGCGGAAATTGAGAAGATTTCTCAAGAACCTATTTCCATAGATACTCCGATTGGTGAAGAAGAGGATAGTCATTTGGGTGATTTTATTCCTGATGATGATGCTCCGGCGCCTGCTGAATCTGCTGCTTTTACTTTACTTAAGGAACAATTGGTTGATGTTTTGAAGACTTTGACTCCTAGAGAGGAAAAAGTGTTGAAGTTAAGATTTGGATTAGATGATGGAAGGGCTAGGACGCTTGAGGAAGTTGGAAAGGTGTTTAATGTAACTCGTGAGAGAATACGTCAAATTGAGGCGAAAGCGCTTAGGAAACTTCGTCATCCTAGTAGGAGTAAGAAGTTAAAGGATTATTTAGATTAGAAAAATAGTTTATAATTAATATAAAGCATTGTACTATACCAAGCGAAACAAAAATTGATTTTTTGTCCCTCTATGTAGAACACATTTTAAAGATGCCCAGGATGTGAGCATAAGCTCCGTTTCGTACTTTAATTTAGTACTACATATTCCACAAAAAATATTTTTGCTAAGCGAGGTATAGTACAATGCTTTATGAATTTGTGAGTTTTTTCAACAATAATTTATTTTCCTGCGTAATTTAGATGTTCTTCATAAGTTTTACTAAAGTTATGTTCTCCGTTGTTTATAGCCTTTGTTCTATAATAATAGTATTCTGTTTCTTCCGGATATAAGGCGGCTTTTATACAGGATAAGCCGGGAGAGGCTATTGGTGTTGGCGGTAGTCCGGCGTATTTGTAGGTATTGTACGGAGAGTCTATTTCCAAGTCTTTATATAAAAGACGAGCTTTTTGTTCAGGTAGTAAATATTGAACGGTTGCATCTATTTGAAGTAACATTCCTTTTTTTAGTCTGTTATGGATTACGCTTGAAATTGTAGCTCTTTCTTTTTCTACTCTAGCTTCTCTTTCTATGAGTGATGCGATTGTTATTATTTCTCTTGCTGATAAGTTTAATTCTTTAGCTTTATTTTTGTATTCGTCTGTCCAGTTTTTGTCGAATTGCTTTAACAATAAATTTATTATTTCCTTTTCTCCCCAAGAAATAGGAATACTATATGTATCAGGGAATAAAAATCCTTCTAGTTGGCGGTAGTCTCCGTCTATTTTTTCTATGTAATCATAGGGAATATCTATATTTTTTGCGTATTCTAAAAATGCGTCTTTTGTTGTCAGGCCTTTTTCTTCAAAAAGCTTGGCAATTTGTTCGACAGTATATCCTTCTGGAATTGTAACATTAATTGACTCTTCTTGTTCGCCTTTTATAAGTTTTTTTAATATGTCATCGAAGGTGATTTCTCCGGCAGAAAATTTATATGTTCCTGGTTTCAAGTTTTTTGTTTCGCCTTTTTTCTTTATATAATTTGTAAAAGCAAGACTGCTTTTTATAAGCCCTTTGTCTTGTAAAGTGTTTGAGATTTGTTTAGTCCCATTTCCTTCTTTTATTGTTACAACGATGTCTTCTTTTATTGTTTTTGAGTTTACGGTAAGTAGGAAGAAGGCTGAAATTGAGATTAATAGTAAAAGTAAAGCAGATATGCATAAAATTATCTTTTTCATAGTTAGTCTCCTTTGTATAATTAATGAAACAATTTTATCAAAATATTTTTTTGATTTAAATAGATTTGCAATAAAAATAACATGTTGTTGATAAAAGTTATATTTTTATTTAATAGGAACATTATATATTTCTTCTATTCCCAGCTTAAAAGAAGAGATAATAAGCTGTGCTAATTCTTCTTTTAATGTTAGAAAATTGTTAGAAAAAAATAAGGCTCCCTAGATTTAGGAAGTCTTATTTTTGGCGGAGAGAACAGGATTTGAACCTGCGGAGGCTATTCACCTCGCACGCTTTCCAA
>CAYZJZ010000103.1:899-4561 GCA_964478905.1 uncultured Eubacteriales bacterium | reverse complement strand
CTACCATAGAAAGGATTCCTTTTTATTAATTTACACAAATTTTTCTACGTACTCACTTAAAGCAAAAATGTCACTTATCAAATTTATCTGTCTTCTAAATAATTAATCATATTATCATCTACAGGGTGTAGCATATTAAACTTTACATTAACTATAGGTAAATATCCACCTTTTCCATTCTCAATTGTTTTTTGGAAATACTCATAAGGCTCCATATCTCCCATGTAATAAAAGTCATTGCCTTCATCATCGCTTTTCTTTATAAATAATAATATTCTTAACCCATTTTTATAATTTTTTAGTTCTCTTATCTCTAAAGATTCAAGTGTCACCCTAGCTCTAGTCATCCAGCTAAATTGTTTACTATTTACAAATGCCTCTTCATATTTTGTGCTCTCGCTAATATATTCATTCTTTTTGTATGTAACAAAAATAGGACATGTACCATTTTTTATTCTGTAGCCATATATTGTAGACTCTTCATTTTTACTCCAATTTAATATTCTGCACACATCTCTTCTAGAATATTTTTGATATAAAATAAATCCTTCATTAAAATTATTAGCATTATACATTCTCTTAAATTTATTTATTCCATAATCTACCGAGTCTTCTAAATAATACTTAAATTTATTATTCATAAGCGCATTTTGAAGTTGTTCTCCTATTACAAACCTATCTTCCAAACAACTTACTGTTTCATATTTTTTACCTTTACCATAAAAATCTCCATTTAAAGTGTTTCCTAACGCAAGCAATGTATCTGTATCTACAGAATAACCATATTTATCTTCTATTATTTCCTGTAACTCTTGCCAGGTGGTTTGTCCTTTTTCAATAAGTAAGTTTAATAATTCTAATTCTTCTACTCTTTTTGCTGGCACAAACTCACTAGAATAAAATTTAAGTAATTCTAATTCGTTAGTATCCAAAATATATGCTAATTCATCCTCAATTTTCGAAATAAATGCAAAATAAGAGCCAGCATAATCTATATATACTATAGGTTCTCTACTACCGTGTTCAACAAAATCCATCATATTAGGTATTTTCCCTAATTTATACTTAAGTAAGCTATAATCAGTTTCCAAATCTTTCTTTTTTGAAAAACTACTTACATCAATTGCTTTGTATATGCGTTCTTTACTAATTAAATCAAAGTTAACCGTTGATGCTCCAGGTATATAACTGCTTCCACCATTAAGCAATTTTCTTATGTTATCCTTATTGTAAGAACTATCTCCATATAATGCGATTGGAACTAAATAGTTGCTTGAATAATTACCTATAAAATCAATAACTGTTAAATATTCTTTATTATAAAATTTCCTAAGGCCTCTACCTAATTGCTGTATGAAAACAATTGATGATTGAGTAGGTCTTAGCATAATTATTTGATTAATTGCAGGTATATCTACACCTTCATTAAAAATATCCACAGTAAAAATATAATCTAGTTTATCTTCGCTATTATCATTTTCTAAACGTCTTATACTCTGCTCTCTTAACTCTTCACTACTCTCACCATCTAATGCAATTGTACTATATCCACGCAAATTAAATTCATATGATAATTCATGAGCTTCATCTTTCCTACTACAAAAAATTAATCCCTTTATTCTTCCGCTATCACAACCATATTCATTAGCAACATCAATTATCTTATTAACTCTTTCCTCTGATACTAGTTTATTAAATTCTGTCTTATCATCCACAATTTGACCATTAATAAACATATCACTAACACCATAATAATGAAATGGTACAAGCATATTTTCAGCCAGCGCTCGATTTAATCTTATTTCATATGCAATATTGTAATCAAAAGTTTTATAAATATTAAATCCATCTGTTCTTTCCGGTGTAGCAGACATACCTAGTAAAAATTTAGGTGTAAAATAATCTAATATTTTTTGATAAGTTGTAGCTCCTAAACGATGTACCTCATCAATCACAATATAATCAAAATAATCTTTAGCAAATTTATTTAAAATTTCTTCTTTGGATAAAGTTTGAATAGTAGAAAAAATAAAATCTGCCTCTATATCCTTTGAATTTCCACATAAAACGCCCATTTCCCTGCTATCACCGAAAACATATTTATAGCTCCTCATAGCAGCACGTGCAATGTTTTCTCTATGCACAACAAATAGAAACTTTTTAGGCTCAAACTTTTTAACATCAAAAGCAGAAAGATAAGTTTTTCCCGTACCAGTCGCAGAAATTAAAAGAGCTTTATTTTTACCATCATTTCTTAGCTCCTCCAACGATTTCAAAGCCTCTACTTGCATTTTATTAGGACTTACTCTCTTTATATACACAAGATTATTCTCTATCACTGTTTTACTTTGATGTTTTAACGATTTCTCTTTATTGTAAATTTCTTCATATTGTTCTATCCACGCATCATTAACTATCGTTGCATTATCAAAAGTATGTTGAAACTGTTTTAGCGTATCTATTATCAGTGCACCTTTTTCCATAGATGTCACTTTTATATTCCATTCTTTATTTACAGAAAGTGCATTTTGCGTTAAATTACTACTTCCCACTATTAGAGTATATTTATCATCCTTTTTAAATATATAACCCTTAGCATGTAAATTATCTTCAGTAACTATTCTAAGTTCTATATTACTTAACTTTTCTAAACGTTTTAGTGCAGTTGGTTCCGTAAAGTTTTGATACTGCGATGCTATTATTTTCCCTTTAACACCTCTTGCTTCTAATTCTTTTAAAGTATTAATTAGTACCGCAACACCGCTATTAGTAATAAATGCAACCGAAAAGAAAAATTCGTCACATTTCTTTAATTCCTCTATTAAGCAGGTTAATACCTTTTTACCACTTTCATTATCATTTATAAGCAATTTCGGTTGATATTCCTGTAAGGAAACATTGTTTTCATCCACAAAACCTGTTTTTAAACTTTCAACAAAACTTAAATCCATGCGCATATTTTCAAATCTCCTTTTAATATTTTTTCTACTATAGGTTTGTCTGCTTCAGCCCAATCTAAAGATTGTAATTCTTCTACATTAAGCCACTTATGATTTATGTGTTCTTTCCTAACAAACTTCATAGTATCAGTCCTACAAATAAAACTGTGCATTGTTATTGAAAAATCAGGATATTCATGAGTTACTGTTGCAAAAAAATCTTTATCTGAAATGTTAACTTGTAACTCCATTTCTTCTTTTAATTCTCTCATTAGCGCTTCCGTTTTACTTTCCCCTTCTTCTATTTTTCCTCCTGGAAACTCATATTTATATGAAATGTAATCATATTGGCCAACATTTCTTTGCATACAAAGTATTTTATCTTCATATATTATTATTCCCGCTACTACTTCTAAATGTTTCATTTTAATTACCTCACTTTTACTAATATATAAAATTATATATTCTTTATTTTAATTTTACAACTTTTTCAATCTTTAATTAGATTTATACTTAGTATTTCTTCATGCATAAAACTTTACTATAAAAAATACTATTTAACTGAATTAAAAGCTGGTATCGAATTATTTGGATTTTTGAATAAAAAAGGTGGACTAAATTCAACAACATTAAAGAAATCTTTTTTGTTTTCTGTTGGTCGTTCTAGCTAATAATTAAAATTTTTACACGAATTTTATTCATTAAATTTTAATTATATAAAGT
>CAYZJZ010000103.1:0-889 GCA_964478905.1 uncultured Eubacteriales bacterium | reverse complement strand
CCTAGCTCGAACTTTCCTAGAAAATAAATAAAAAGTGGATTGAAGCAAATCAACCCACTTTAAACAGATGGCCTACAGTATTGCGCATTTCTGCTCGTAGGAACTGTTAAGAATATTTTATTCTGTTTTTTTAATAATATTCTCATTATTTTTCCAATCATTAGGGAAACCATAATATCTCATACTTACAAATGAATATTTTTCACATAAAGAAATTATATCATTAAACAAATTATCCGAATCATTTTTTGAAAGTAATCTTTTCATCAACAATAAATGCCCAAACAATCTATCATTTTCTAGCACACCATCTTTATTTATTCTTAATAATTTCTTGTCATTTTTATGTAAGTTTGGTTTAGTTATAAACAACCTATTAAACAATCTACTGCCATGTGCACATAAATTTCTAACTACAGTTATGCAATACAAAAAACCTTCTAATTTTTCATATCCCTTTTTCATATTTAAACCAAATTCTCTACTTATTACTTCTTTTAATTCTATATCACTTATAGAATATATTTTTGAAATATCAGAGATAGTAAACAAATCTATATATGCCCATAACGGAATAGGCTGTTTTAAATCCTCAATAAAATGCTTTAAATAAGCTTCGAATTTTAAGTTTTTGTTTTTTTGTTCTTCTACCTTATTTATAATCTCTGAATACTTAACTTTATCCGTGTAATTTTCAGCATTTAAATGACCTGTTGGCCCATATTTTTGTGTAAAGTAATATGCATATATAGACTTTATCGACACCTCTATTTTTTCTATATATTTTAATAATATATGCCTTAACTCTTGATCAAAACAATATATATCAACTATATTCTGAAAAGTTGCCTCTTTATAAAAAACATCGTTATTCCTTAATGTAAGCGAA
>CAYZJZ010000102.1:0-4563 GCA_964478905.1 uncultured Eubacteriales bacterium | reverse complement strand
TTTGCTACTGTCATAAGTAGCTTAATTCTATTAGTTTGGTTAGTTTCACTAGCCCCAGGGTCATAATCTATCGGAACAATATTCGCCTCAGGGAATTTACTTCTAATAGTCTTAATAACGCCCTTTCCAACAATATGATTAGGTAAACAAGCAAACGGTTGAACACAAACAATATTAGATATTCCATGTTCAATATATTCTATCATTTCAGCAGTCAAGAACCATCCTTCTCCAGTCTGGTTTCCGATAGACAAAATATCTTTAACCTTCTCCTCAAGTTCCCAAATATTACACGTCGGCAAATATCCTTTTTTAGACTTACTAAGTTCTATCTTAGCCGTTTCTTCAATCTTATCTATTAACTTAATAGCATATTTAAATATCTTAGCCTTTGTTTTATCAGTATTTAACAACTTGTTAAAAGTTATTTTATGAGTTGCAATAAACTTCAAAAATCCCATAAAGTCAGGCATTACAACTTCTGCACCGTCTTCTTCTAATTTATCAGCTACATTGTTATTTCCAAAAGGATGATATTTAATTAAAACCTCTCCGACAATTCCAACCTTAGGTTTTACAATAGAATTATCAAGCTTTATTTTCTCAAAATCACTAACCATATCCACAATACCTTGTTTATATTGCTTTATGCTTGATTTCGTTATAAGTTTCTTAGACTTCTCCATCCATTTATCAAATAAAACTTGAGTTTCACCTTTGTTTACTTCGTAAGCTCTATTCTTCATAAGCATTTTTTGAAGTAAATCAGCATATATAACAGCTCTTAAAAGTTTACTTATTAATCCGAAAGTAAGCTTAAATCCAGGATTTTTCTCCATACCGACAATATTAAACGAAATTACCGGAATATTACTATACCCTGCATCTTTTAAAGCTTTTCTTATAAATCCAATATAATTTGTAGCACGACATCCGCCACCTGTTTGCGACATAATAAGAGCCGTCTTATTTAAATCATACTCTCCGGAATCAAGAGCTTCTATCATTTGACCGGTAGTTAAAATAGAAGGATAGCAAGCATCATTGTTAACATATTTAAGACCTGTTTCAACAGTCTTCATCGTACAATTTTTTAATACCTTTGCATTATACCCCTCAGACTTTAATACACTCTCTAAGAGTCCAAAATGAATAGGAGCCATTTGAGGAACTAAAATCGTATAATCTTTTCTCATTTCCTCAGTAAATATCTTTTTGGTTATCTCATAATTTCCAACATTATCTTTGTTTGAAGGTAACCCCTTACGCTTATTCATACTAGCTAGAAGCGAACGAATTCTAATTCTTACCGCACCTAAATTATTTACTTCATCAATCTTTATAAGCGTATACAATTTACCATAGCTAGATAAAATTTCTTCAACTTGGTCAGTAGTTACCGCATCAACGCCACAACCAAACGAATTTAATTGAATAAGTTCAAGTCCTTCAGTCTTTCCAACAAAATTAGCAGCAGCATAAAGTCTTGCGTGGTATACCCATTGGTCAACAACCCTTATAGGTCTTTTTACCTCAGCCAAATCAGATATAGAGTCCTCAGATAATACACATAAATTAAGTCCTGTAATTAAAGTATCTATACCATGATTAATCTCAGGATCAATATGATACGGACGTCCGGCAAGAACTATACCGCGAACCTTATTTTTCTTCATATAAGAAAGAGCCTCTTTTCCTTTCTTTCTTATATCATTTTTGCATTTTTGGTACTCAGCCTCAGCCAATTTCGCCGCATTAGTCAATTCTTTCTTAGTAAACTTATATTCAGCAAATTCAGGCAATTCCATAATTACACTAACTAAATTCTTTGTATCAAAAGGAAGAAATGAATTTATAAATTTAACTTCTTTTAATTCTTCCACATTATTCTTTAACACTTCAGGATAAGAAATAACTATTGGACAATTATACTTGTTATCAGCCTTTTCAAACTCTTTTCTTGAATAAGGAATACAAGGATAAAAAATAGTCTTAATTCCGGATTCGATTAAACTCATAACGTGTCCATGAGTAAGTTTAGCCGGATAACACACAGACTCAGACGGCATAGATTCCATACCCTTCTCATAAGTCTTTCTACTACTCTTTTCTGATAAAACAACCCTAAACCCAAGATTGGTTAAGAAAGTAAACCAAAACGGATAATCTTCATACATATTTAATACTCTCGGAATACCTATTACCCCACGTTTTGCATCTTTTTCTTCAAGCGGAGTATATCCGAAAATTCTTTCATTCTTATACTTATATAAATTAGGCAAATCATTTTTTGATGTACTTTTTCCGCTACCTCTTTCACATCTGTTACCCGAAATAAATCTCTCTCCGTTTGAAAACTTATTTATGGTAAGCATACAATTATTTTCACAGCCTTTGCATCTTGTGAAATCAACTGTAATCTTTAATTCGCCCAATTCCTTAACACCAAGCAATGTAGTCTTAGCATTTTTATTCTTAGACTTATCATAGTTTTCCTTAGCTATAAGCGCCATTCCATAAGCACCCATAAGTCCGGCTATATCAGGTCTTATAACATTTTTACCTGTTATTATCTCAAAAGCCCTTAAAACAGCATCATTATAAAAAGTACCACCTTGAACAACAATATTATCTCCTAAGGTACTTATGTCTCTTATTTTCATTACTTTTTGAATAGCATTCTTTATAACCGAATAAGAAAGTCCGGCAGAAATATCTCCAACAGTATATCCTTCTTTTTGAGCTTGCTTAATCTTAGAATTCATAAAAACAGTACAACGAGAACCAAGGTCCACAGGTCTCTTAGACTTTAAAGCTTCCTCAACAAACTTACTCATATCAAGATTTAAACTCTTAGCAAAAGTCTCCAAAAAAGAACCGCAACCGGAAGAACAAGCCTCATTTAGCATTATATTATTGATAGTTCCATTCTTTATCTTTATATACTTCATATCTTGACCACCGATATCTACTATGCTATCAACTTTCGGCATAAATCGACTGGCAGCCGTATAATGAGCTATTGTTTCGATTTCGTTATCTTCAACATTTAGCGCCGCCTTTATTAACTGTTCCCCGTAACCGGTTACTCCGCATCTTCTTATATTAACCTTTTGAGGAAGTATTTTATAAACTTCCTTTATCATTTCAATAACGCTTTCAAGAGGTTTACCTTCATTCCCCTTATATGCAGAATAAAGAAGCTTTCCCTTATCGTCAGTTAATACAAGTTTGCTAGTTGTAGAACCCGCATCAATTCCCAAGAAGCAATTCCCTTTATACTCTTTTAAATTTGCCTTTGTGACCTCATTTTTCTTATGACGAGACAAAAATTCGTTATACTCTTTCTCATCAGCAAATAGTGGTTTTAACGGCTCTGTCATATCATCTTGGATATTGCTTAGCATCTTCAATCTATTTCTTAAAATATCAGGAGTAATAGACGGATGGTTAATAGAATCTAAAGCCGCACCCTTAGCAACAAGTAAATGAGCATTTCCCGGAGAAATTACATTTTCGTCTTTTAACTTTAATGTTTCAATAAATCTCTTTTTTAACTCAGACAAATAATTAAGAGGTCCACCTAAAAAAGCAATATTTCCTCTAATCGGTCTTCCACAAGCTAATCCGCTTATTGTTTTGTTAACAACCGCTTGGAAAATAGATACAGCAATATCTTCCTTAGCCGCTCCTTCATTTAATAACGGTTGTACATCAGACTTAGCGAAAACTCCACATCTTGAAGCAATTGGATAAATTAATTTATAATTCTTCGCCAATTCATTTAATCCGATAGTATCCGTATTTAATAATAACGCCATTTGGTCTAAAAACGCTCCGGTTCCTCCGGCACAAGTTCCATTCATTCTTTGTTCAATAGACTTATCAAAATAAATTATTTTAGCGTCCTCTCCACCAAGCTCTATTACTACATCAGTTTTAGGCATATCTTTTTCAACAACACGTTTACAAGAAATTACCTCTTGAATAAACGGCAACTTTAAAGCCTTCGAAATAAACATAGCACCTGAACCGGTAAGGGTTATTGTATAATTAAAATCCCCATACTCGCTAAGGAGCTTATTTAAAGCGTTATAGACAGTATTTTTAGTATCTGAGAAATGTCTTTCATAAGACGAAAATATAATATTTTCATTCTCATCTAAACAAACTATTTTTAAAGTAGTAGACCCAATGTCCATTCCTACATGTAACAATTTTTCCATTATATTACCTCATTTTCCGACATATTTTTCAACATTCTTATCTTAGCACATTTCTTTTTCTATCGCAAGAATTATTCGTAATATTGCATAAATTACATATTTCTAAAAAAATTGACAAGAAAAAAGGGGATGTAAAAACTCGTTTATTATTTGAATAACATATTATACTGTACCAAGCGAAACAAAAATTGCTTTTTTGTCCCTCTATGTAAATCATATTTTAAAGCTGTACAGGATGTGAGCGTAAGCTCCGTTCCGTTCTTTAACTTGCCTCTACACTTTCCACAAAAAATATTTTTGGTGAGCGAGGTACAGTACAATACGTTATGAATTTTAT